>CALDJV010001053.1 GCA_937899305.1 uncultured Cytophagaceae bacterium | reverse complement strand
TTAAGCTGAGGCCCCTCATCGGTTTCCTCAAGAAAAATATTCTTCATTGTTTATTGGTCTCAGCTCTGGGTTAAAACCCTGCACTTTCAGTGCAATACTTTAGTAATGCGAAAAAATCGGGTCTCGTCTGCGAATTTGAGCAACTTGCCCGCATTGCGACACGGGTTGGCTAAAGAGGACTTTCAGTCCGAGCGCAAAACCCCTGTACTTTCAGTGCAGGGTGGTTTAGTTAATTTTCTTCAAGCAAGACAACCATGGCAAGATGTTTATTTAATTTTCTTCAAGCAAGACAACCATGGCAAGATGTTTATCACTTTTGAATAATGCTGCAAATCTTTGACCAAAAAACCAGTAAACGAAGCGGAAAAAATAAATTGAGCCAATATTACAAAGTATCTTGTAGTTAGAGGAGTCTAAAAACCTGTCCTGTAAAGAACTGGCTCATAGCATCACCACCAAAACCTACTGCTTGCTGTGACGAGCTCAATGTAGTTCATTACCGCTATTTTTTGACGTAGTATTGCCGCAAGAGATAAAGTATAGTGGCACAAGTTATTTTAGTAGATTCACTAAATCAAAAATACACGTAATTTTCTGAATAGATTATTGACTTGTCTAATCTGCAAATTCGGGCGTTCTTTTTTGCATGCCTGCTATAGCCGCTTCTTGAAGGTCTTTTGAAAACAACATGGCAGCATTCCAGGTAGCTATATAATTCAGCCCCTCTTCTACCGAGTGGTCTCTGGTATACAAAAACATTTCTTTAGTACCTCGGATCGCCAAAGGCGATTTGGCCGCAATGTTCTCGGCAATGGCATATACTTCTTTGAGCATGGTTTCCCGATCTTCATAGCATTTATTTACCAATTGCATTTGCTGTGCCTCGGCTCCATCAAATTTTCTTCCGGTATATGCTAGTTCTCTGGCCATTCCTTCGCCTATCACTTTGGGCAAACGTTGCAAAGTCCCCACATCGGCTACCATTCCCAAATCTATTTCTTTGACTGTAAAGTAAGCATCTGCCGAACAATACCGCATATCACAAGCCGTGATCATGTCGATGCCTCCACCAATGCAAGCTCCATGAATGGCTGCAATGACTGGTTTACGGCACTTTTCAATGGCAGTAAAAGCATCTTGTAAACGGAGAATCTGATTACGTAGCTTCTCTCTGGATCGCCCAGGACAGTCTGTCTTGTCTAACTCTGTTTTGAGTTGCATAAACATGGTCAAGTCTATGCCAGAAGTAAAGTGTTTTCCTTCTCCTTCAATCACAATTACCCTTACCTCATCCTCGTTGTCCAAGGTTTCCATGGCTACTTTGATCTCCCGCCAGAAAGCGGCTGTCATTGCATTGGCTTTCTTGGGCACGTGAATTTTCACCGTGGCGATCTTATTTTGTATGTCTACTAGTAAAGTTTCAAAATTTGTCATTTCAACTATTGTTTATCAAAATTTTAAGCAGTGCTTTCGCCTGTATATTTCATTGTTGTAATGTCCCATAATGCAACTATGGACAAAACACTTTTGAGTCAAATCTTTATATCTCTAATACTCTGGGCACTAGCAATGGGTTCACTTGTTTCAATGGAGAGACGATTTAACTTTTGTTGAACTCTACACAGCAAAGCTGTAGTTTCGGTTCTTGTGTCTCCCTAATGGAGTAAAACCAAAATTAGTATAAATATACTAAATACAAATTAAAATATTTTAAGATAAAATCAGATGAATTCTTTTTGAAGTAATGTATTCGTGATAATTGCCAGATAACAGTTCCACAATATCACCAAACAGCGCACTTACTTTGAAAACCTGGCCAAGCACTGAAATATTTTACTCGCAATATTCAAAACCGTACACATTTTTTTTACTCAAAATATTCTTTATTTTGGATGAATTCACAGGCTTAATAATCAGTCAGGTTTTAAGATAAAATCACGATTCGTTATCCTCAACATCCGTTCATTTTTTTCTTCAGCTAAAAAAACGAACCAAAAAAAGCCGCTGCTGTAGTTTGTTGTGCTAAAATTTGTTGCATTACGCCTAAAATGCTCAAACATTCCCTCGTACCTCGCTCAGTGATCATTTTTACGGCTTCATTGCACAAATTTCTTAACGCCAACAAACTAAGGCAGACAGAAAATTCTGGTTATTCAAGCACTGTTTACTACTGATAAAATGAACTTGAATACAAGTTTCAACAACTAAAAATTAATGTACGGTTTTAAATCGCAATAACAGAGAGAATATATCTGATATAGCGAATTTTCACAAAAATCACATCTCCGCTGTATCTTTCAATTATACAAAATCAAGAACTTTTGTCATAAAAGGTACATCAACCTTTTTTTAATAAAATAATGTCATACATTTGGATAATTTGCTTTTATAACAATATGTCTTATAACAGCGTTTATCAAATAGATCATTTATAAAATACAATCATCACTACAGTTATTAAAACATTTATAAATCTTCTTCAACCACACAAAACATTATCAGAAAAATTAAGTCTATTATGAATTTTTAGGCCATGAATAAACAATGGGTTATCGCTGATGTTCACGGATGCTACAAAACTTTTGTGAATTTATTAGAATGCAAGGTGCAACTTTCACAAGAAGATCAGCTATTTTTATTGGGAGACTACATAGACCGCGGAACAGGTAGCAAAGAAATCATTGATTACATCCAAGATTTGCAAGAATCGGGGTATAAAATATACACCCTTCGAGGAAACCATGAAGACGTACTACTGCGTTGTTATTGGGCGATACAGTCGAATCAATGGACTCCTGAAATTGACGAATTATACAACGGTTGGCTCAACCATGGAGGTACGGCTACTTTGAAAAGTTTCGGGATTACCAATCTCGATCAGCTCCCCTCTTCTTACGTTCAGTTTTTAGAAAATCTTCGCTATTATTATCTCACCGATCACCATGTATTGGTACATGCGGGACTAAATTTTCGCCATACCAATCCATTTCTGGATATTGAGTCTATGCTATGGATTAAAAACTTTGCCGTAGAGGCCGAAAAAATAGAAAATCGTCGTTTGGTACACGGCCATGATCCCAAATCGCTCGATTATATCAAGCAATGCCTTAACAACCGAAGCCTAACCATTCCTCTTGACAATGGCTGTATTTATGAAGGGCGTCAAGGCATGGGTAATTTGTTGGCCTTGGAGCTTACCTCAAATACCCTCGAGGTGCAACGCAATGTTGAGTACAGATCGATGTTTTTGGTGGCTTAATTTTACTTAGTCCACAGACTACTGTCGTCTGTGGACTATCGACTACTCATACTATCTAATCTCCTGGCAAAGCTCTATCAATACTCCATTGGTAGTTTTGGGATGTAAAAAACAAACCAATTTGTTATCGGCACCTTTTTTAGGGGTTTGGTTGAGCAATGTAAACCCTTCTTTACTCAAGCGCTCCATTTCTTGCTCGATGTCTTCTACCTCATAAGCAATGTGATGGATGCCTTCTCCACGTTTGGCGATAAATTTTGCTATTGCACTGTCTTCCTTAGTAGCTTCGAGCAGTTCTATTTTGGTCTCTCCCATTCGAAAAAAAGAAGTCGTTACCCCCTCCGACGCTACCTCTTCCGTTTTGTAAGGCTCACGGGCAAACAGCTTGGTAAACAGTTCATTAGAAGTTTCAATTGATTTGACCGCAATGCCAATATGTTCTACTTTTAACATTTTATACAATGATTTTATATAACCATGATGCGTTTGGCGTGTAAGATAAGTTTAACAAACCGTTATGATAGTTATACTATTATTTTTTTTACTTAACTTGCAAAAATTTCGTATAATCAATTATACAAAATCGTAATTATTTGGTTTAAACTTTGACCTTAACACTAAAATAATTCATCAAACATGGTTCAAATTACAGAAAGAGCAAAGGATAAGATCATAGAACTTCGTCTAAAGGACGGATTGACTAACAATCATAACATTCGAGTGGCCGTTAAAGGTGGAGGATGTTCTGGATTGATGTACGACTTAAATTTTGATGCCGAAGTCAAAGAAAAAGATGAAATTTTTGAAGACAAAGCCATCAAGATCCTGGTAGATAAGAAGAGTTTATTGTATCTGTTGGGTACTACACTTGATTTTACCGATGGCCTCAATGGCAAGGGCTTTCATTTTGTAAACCCCAACGCAAGTCGTACTTGTGGCTGTGGAGAAAGCTTTGCTGTATAGCCCATCATAAATCGTGTCACCTCCATTGCAGGAGCAATTTTTAAAACGTATTTTGGAAGCCAACTCAACAAGATCATTCTACGCTTGAGTTGGCTTTTATATTTGTTCATTCATTGATAACTACTTGTTTATATGCATTCCAGATCTCTATTGGTGTTGATCGCTTTTTTAGGAATCACTTTGCTTACCTGTAGCCAAACCCAGCAAGCCCCTACCAATCAATCTGCTCAAAACAACTTGCACAATCACGTGGAAAATACTGTTCCATCACCAGACGAATCAATCGCATCTGCAAACATCCCGGTTTCATTGAAAAAATTAATTACTCAAATGCAACAGGACCCAGTAATGAGACACGGTACCTGGGCTTTTTCGGTGCAAGACGTGTCATCAGCTAAAAATCTGGTTGCAGTAACCCCCCACAAAACACTGAATGTGGCTTCTAGTCTCAAAACAGTAACCACTGCAGCAGCCTTAGGTATTTTGGGCAATAACTTTACCTTCAAAACCCAAATTGAGCACGATGGTGCCCTCGCCAATGGGGTGCTCAATGGTAATTTGTATATCAAAGGTGGAGGTGATCCTACCTTGGCTTCGCCTTTATTGAAATACTCGTTGTCGGCTACCCTGAATCAATGGATTGCCGCCATCAAAAAAGCAGGCATTCGGCAAATCAAGGGAAAGTTGATTATGGATGAAACCATGTTTGAGGAAAATGTCACTCCTTCGGGTTGGATATGGGCCGATATGGGTAATTATTACGCTGCTCCGGCTGGAGCTATCAATGTACTGGACAACACCTACCGTTTATACTTTCAACCTGCACGCCAACTTGGGGCCCAACCCAAGATTTTGCGCACCAGTCCTTGGATACCTCGCATCAAATTTATCAATCACTTGAAAACAGCCGCCGCAGGCACGGGTGATCAAGCGTATATTCATGGAGCACCTTATGACCACACCCGCTATATCAATGGCAGCATTCCTATGGGAGGTACTTTTTCTATCAAAGGGTCCATTCCCGATCCAGGCTTTTATCTGGGGGTCAAGCTGAGAGAAAAGCTGATTCAGGCTAAACTCATGACTACAAAAAATAAAATGACTACTTCGCGTTTATTGAAGCTTGAGCAAAAAAGCCTCCGTACCCAAAGAACAACCATTCATACCCATCGATCAGTTGCCTTGCAAAAAATAGTCAATTGGATCAACTTGTACAGCGTCAACTTGTATGCAGAAGCGGTCTTAAAAATGATTGGGGTTCGCAAAAAAAATGAAGGGAGTACTGCGACAGGTGTCCAAGCAGTTACTGAATACTGGCAAGCCAAAGGAGTTTCCAAGGGAGGGTTTCACATGCAAGATGGCAGTGGTTTGGCCCAGTCTAACGGCATTACGGCTTATCAATTGGCTCAAATCCAACGCTTGGCTCACAAACAAAGCTACGCTCGAGCCCATTACAACTCTTTGCCCATTGCAGGTGTATCGGGTACCCTCAAAAATGTGGGAATTGGTACACGAGCTCAAAATAATTTGCGAGCCAAAACTGGGGGCATGACCAGAGTGATTGCCTTCACCGGTTATTACAAAAACCGTTCGGGTCAACTGAGAAGCTTCGCACTCATCGCCAATCAATACAATTGCAAATATGCGGTCATCAAGGCCAAACTTACCCGCCTCATGGTGGCGATGATGGAGCTTTAGTTTTCTTTAGTTAGGAGTTGGTAGTCAGTAGTTCGTAGTTTTTGATTTTCAGTCCATAGTCGATGGTCCAATGCTGTTTAGCACAAGTGCAGAGCTCCCTTTGGTCGGTTCCTTAAGATCTCAGGCTTTTAGTGTTTATTTACGAATTTATTGTGCCATTCCAAAGTTTTGAAATGA
>CALDJV010001052.1 GCA_937899305.1 uncultured Cytophagaceae bacterium | reverse complement strand
ATTGTTAAATGGCTGCGCGAAGCGATGATTAATTTCTATTGTTGCATTGTTCCATTGTTAAATGGTTGCGCAAAGCGACGCAAAACTGTGAGCTGTCACCCGTGGACTAAAAGCTAATTGTACCGCCTTGCGTTACTGTGGACTATGGGCCGGCGACTGTGGACTAAAGAAAACTACCAACTCCTAACTAAAAAAACTATGGACCATCGACCGTGGAACTAAGAAACGTACGATTGTAAAGTAAACAAGAAAAGCAGTAAAAAGTTAGCAAGTGCCCATGTTTTTGTAACTTGGATGACCATCATTACAATACTATGGATTTACAAATCATCAAAGCAACTATAGAAGATACCGAGCGGCTAAACCATATCAGTTTGGCATCAAAACAACACTGGGGGTATCCTCAAGATTGGATAGATCATTGGCGTGAAGACTTGAAGGTAATTCCAGCTTATTTTGAAGAACACCAAGTTATCAAGGCAGAGGTAGAAGACCAAGGAGAAAAAAACATTGTTGGTTTTTGTATCATAGGCGAAACCGAGCAAGCATACGAAGTGCTCCATTTGTGGGTAGATCCTCCTTATATTGGGAAAGGATACGGCAAGGTATTGTTAAATCAGGCGTTGGAAATGAGCATGGCTACTCCTAAAGATATCTTGGTAGAGGCAGATCCCAATGCCGAGGCCTTTTATCAGTCTCAGGGTTTTGTTACTTTCGATCAGGTAAAAAGCATCTATCCTGAAGGCCGGGTATTGCCATTGATGCGGAAAAGTATAAGATAAATAATATGACGTATACCCAACTCATCACCCAAATCAAAGCAGCGTTTGCCGAAGTACCCAAGCCGTACAATCATTTTGGTATTTATACTGCCCGAGCCCACGATGAATACGAAGAACCTACCCCCGAAGAGCAGGAGTGGGATCGTACCTTGGATCGCTACGATTTGACCCCTCAACAAATGCAGGATTGCTACACCGCGCTCGACTTTTTGGAGCCTGCCGGATTTCATTATTACCTGCCTGCTTATATGATTTTGGCCCTGCAAAAGGATGATATCAAAGATAAGGCCTTAGGAGATTCGATTGTATTCAATTCGGCCGATTTTGCGCTTACTCCTGCCGAGGATGCGGATTTACAAGCCTATCAGGAAAAACGATTTGGAAGGCTCAATAGAGACCAAATACAAGCTGTTTTGCAGTATTTTCGGTCGCGTCTGGCTTCACGTTCCTGGAACAGAAAGTATTATGCAGAGGTGATAGCTTATTGGGAGAAAAGAAAAGGAGGTGACCAATAAACAATGAGACTTGACGGCAGTGAATCACGAATACTTGACCAACGATAAGCAGCAGTAGCGTGCTTATGGTTGGCCAAGGTTCATCATTTACATCAATTATTGATGTTCGAGCATCTTACACCGTTTGCAGGTATAATTGCTCCAGTTCCTGAGCCGATAAGCTTGAGGTTTCTACCTGCGATACCAAATTGCCTTCCTTGAGAATGCCAATGCGATGGGCGATTTCTTTAGCCCGGAATATATCATGAGTTGCCATCAAGATAGAAGTGTCCTGAGTGGCCAACTCGGTCAAAATATTCGAAAATTCATTGGCCGCCTTGGGGTCCAGGCCGCTGGTTGGTTCATCCAAGAGCAACGCCTTGGCTTTTTTGGCCAGGGCAATGGCAATGCCTACCTTTTGCCGCATCCCTTTAGAATACCCCTTGGTGACCTTTTGGTGGGCGCTATCCTGCAGCCCCGCTTTTTGTAAAAACTTCACCAAATCTTGCTGCGCATATTTAAAACCAGCCAGCGAAGAGAAAAATTTGAGGTTTTGCAAGCCGGTCAGGTTCGGATATAGCATCACCGTTTCGGGAATATAAGCCAATTGTTTGCGGGCGCTTTCGGGAGCAATCGCCACCGATTCATCATTGATGGTGGCTTTGCCGCTGGTGGGCTTTATAAACCCCAAAAAACAATTGATGGTAGTGGTTTTTCCGGCGCCATTTTGGCCAAGTAATGCAAATATTTCTCCCTTTTCTATGGTCAGGTTGAGCTCATTGAGCGCAGTATGGCTTCCGTAATTTTTAGTAAGATTAATGGCCTTAAGCATATATCTTTAATGGATTGTGTGTTTACAAAATATAAAATTTGCGATGATTGAGTCTCGCGGCTCCCAAACAAATACCAATGCCCAGCAGCAGCGGCAACAAAGACGAAAGCCATTCTATTTGTATGGGTTCGTCATACTTTTCCAGTATTTGAGCATCCCATTTTTCGTCTTTTACTGGGGTGTTTTCAAATATCTTGGGGTAAAAGTGAAGTCGTTTTTTTGTGTGAAACTTTTCCAAGGCTTGTACAAACCGAGCTTGGTTCTGCAAATCAGATTTTGCCAAGTTATTGAGCACCAATTGGGTATGGGCACTGGGAAAAATCAAACTTAGGTTTTTACTAAGCTTGATACGTTGTTTTACTTTTTGTTGCAGTTCTTGGGATTGCTCTCGTGCCTCTTCGTCGCCCATTTGCTGCATGGCAAAGTACCAAAACCAGCTAAACCGAGCGCCTTCGGGATGTTTGTATTGAGCAAATTGAGGGTATTGTTTGGTAAACTTCTGAATCGTGGGGGCTTTGGCCTTATCCCATTTGTCGTGATACCCATCTCGGCTCTTCACCACTGTTTCGAGGGCTTCAGGTACTGGATAAACCAAAGAAATAATCCCGCTGATGCTTGCCGGGGCAATCACGTTGAGAAACACCCAAATGGTGAGCAATGATAAGGCGTTTTTGCTGGAGTTGAACTGAAAAGAGATGACCCACCAAGTGACCGCAAACCAAAAGCTCACGTACGCAATCGCAATCAGACAAAAAGCCAAATAAGGCTTGTCCAAAGGAATTTGGAGGTAAAGCAAGGCAATGACCAGCAGTAACCCAATCGTGAACAACACACTGGCATAGCGAATCAGCATTTTGGTGCGAATCATGGGTTTGATGCTTCCTGACTGACTCAAGGCCAGGGCCCAAGTGCTTCCTTCTTTTTCTTCGGATATGATATTGTAGCAAAGCGCAATAATAATGAGCGGAACAAAGTAAATGAGTACAAAGCTAAAATCAAGATTACCAATGAGTTGATAAACCGGATTGGCCAATCTAGAGTTGTATTTTTGCTCTTCCAGATTACGAATATTTACCCGCTGGATAGAAGGGGAAACATCGCGCTGGCCAATGGCCAAACTCACCAATGGTGATACTTGATTGACCAAACCAAATTTTTGATAATACAACAACAAGCCAATGTCCTCGGGATGGTATTTTACATTGCGTTGAATGTTTTCTTTTTGCAATAGAATGGCTCGTCGTTCGCTTTCTTGGGTTTCTTCGACAAACAATTTGCCGAAATACAAACTCAAAATACCTGCAAACAAGATAGCCAACAAACCCAACCAGGATGCTTTGGCCTTGAAAAAATTGATAACAAGTAGTTTTTTCATGTCAAATAATGTTCAGGTTTTTTGAAAAATTCACCAATAGCCCCAAAACCAACATCCAGCCCAATAGCGAGATGAGCGAGAAAAATTCTCCGGCCAGGCTTTTCGAGAAACTCAAAAAGCGATAATTGAAATCAGGGAATTGTGACCAATGGGTTTTGCTCAAAATATCAGGTTTGCCCTGAATACGTTTGCCTCGTACATTGCTAATGTACTTAATCTGCAAGTCGTTCATGGTTTGCGCCAGTTGATAGCGATACCCCTCAGCTTGTTCACGAAAATTGTCATAAGTAGCGTAGTCAGAACCAGCCAGTGCCATCGATACCTGTTTGATGGCCACCATGGGGTTGATCAAAGACACCAAGCGAAAGACATTGTTTTGTTTTTGATAAACCTGCAGCAATTGATCGTAACGCTTGTTATAAGCTTGGGTGCTCAATTTCTCTCCCTCTTTCATGACAAACCCAGAATAGTTAAAAGGCAATTCCTTGGTTGATTTGACCCGATAAGCAGCCAGTATAGAGTCCTTGAGGTGTTGGTAGTGTGGGTCGTCAGGGTTGTGACTATCTCCTTGTTTGAGCAATTCGGCTTCTACCTCAGTATCAAATGCAATTTTAGAAGGAGCAGGATGGCTAGATTGGCCATACACAGTGGCGATTTTGGGCAATACCAAGTTAAAAATAAGCCAAATACCCAATAACGTGATCAGTGCTCCTCGAGACGATTTACTCTTGGCCGAAATATATACCGCCAAGGTTGCTACAATAAGAAAAAAGAGACTGTAGGTAACGACCAATAGGCCAAATCGACTCATCCACTCAGTGGTAATGATGGCCGAATCGTGTACCAGAGCCAATAACAAAGAAAAGACCATGGCGGGCAAAAAAATCATCATGGCCAAGGTGTACAGTCCCAAGGTTTTACCCCATAGTATGGACCTCCAACCTACTCCCTGGGTAAAAATAATTTTGAGGGTTCCATTTTCCCGATCGTGTGATACCAGATTAAAACCCCAAAAAAAGAGGAGTAGGGGAGCCAAAACCTGTAAAATCATGGCGGCCGAAATATACCCAAAACGAAGTAACCCACTGGAATAACTGGCCTCCGAAGAGTTGATTGTATTTTGTTGGTGGGCTTCCAAAAATACCACATTGCCAAGGTATTTGTGAATACCAGGATCAAAAAAGCCGAGAGGGTATTTTTCCCTAAAAACCAAATACCCATAATGCGCCATGCGGTGAGGGTGTTTATCGGGGTTATTTTCCCAGCGTTGGCGTACATCTTTGCTGTATTTTTCTACCTGGTGATGGTCATGGCTTCGTACCTCAAACTCTATATAGAGGGCCGCAAATAGCAAGAGGTTGAAAATAACAATGAGGTACAGGGTACCTCTATTTTTGAGCTTGGAGGCGACCACTTGCCGGGCAAATGTTTTGATATGACTAGAAAACATAGGAATCAGAAATAGAAATGAAAACCCATGCCTCTGGTTGTGCTCAGAGACATGGGTTGTATATACTAAAATCGGTAAGTAGCAGTCAACATATAATTGCGGGGAGCTCCAGGGAACAAACGCGTGTAAGTTTGGGCACCCAACCAATACGTATCATTGGCCAAGTTTCTGATGTTCAGAGCCAACTGAAGGTTACCCTTGGCTGGTGCATAATAAATGGCTGCGTCGAAAATGGTAAAAGCAGGTACTTCAAACTCACGAGTAAACCAAGGAATTCTACTGCCTTGGTGCTGTGCTCCAAAGCCAATACCGATGCCTTTCAAGGCCGATGAAAGCGGGAAGTTGTAACGAGTCCATACGTTGCCACTATTGAAAGGGGTGTTCTCTTTACGTTTTCCGATTAAATTTTCGTCATCGTCATCTACAATGCTGGCATCGATGTAACTGTAAGATACATTGATTTGCCAATCAGGAGTGATGAATCCCGCAATGTCTATTTCAAATCCGCGGCTTCGGTTGGCACCACGTTGCGTCAACAAGTCAGGGTTGGCAGGATCATTGGCACTAATCAACAAGTTTTTTTGGTTGATTTCATAAATGGCACTATTGACCACAATGCTGTTATTGAAGAAACTTGCCTTGATTCCAAATTCTTTCAAGTCACTAATCAATGGATCAAACTGAGAAGCAGATTCGTCAGACCAGAAAAAGGCTCCTGTATTAGGCAACAAGGTTACAGTATTGGATTGAGGCTGGTACCCCTCAAGATAAACCGCATAAGCATTGATGTTTTTGAAGACCTCGTACGTTACTCCAACTCTAGGAATGATCGCGGTATTGGTAAAAGAAGCCGCTCGGTTGGTGTTATGATTGGTAATGTCCTCAAACCACTCGCTCCTTAAACTAAGCAATACTGAGAGTTTACCCATTTTGATATAATCCTGCACATAAGCTGAATGGGTAGTAGTCAAAGCCGTAGGAATTGCAAACCTAGAGTTGAGGTTATAATCACTGATGTTACGAATGGTAGCCGAAGGATTGCTCAAATCAAAATTATCGACATTGGGGCGAGGTATTATAATACCATTGTAGGAAATAGTTTGGTAGTTGGCCGCATTGGCTGGGTCAAAACTGCGAGTGGCCGTACCATCATTGAGTAAGAAACCACGAGCCGAGTTTTGTCCTGCACCTGGTAATTTTTGCCAACTGTGTAAATCATAACCTGCTACCAGCTGATGTTTGGTTGGCCCCAAGTCAAAATCAAAATTGAAATAAGTATTGACATTGTCTATATTCCAAAATTGCTGCCTTTGAACAAAACGCATGCTTACTAAATTAGGGATAGGGTTTCCGCTGATATCAGGGGCAAATGCATTTACTGTACGGTGTTCTTGTAGGTCCTCCGTCCAGGTTTGCTTCATGTACTGAATATTAATTTTAAACTTGTCGGTGAATTTATGCGACAAAGACCCCATAATCATCAATTCTTTAGACTGAAAAAAGTCATTGGGAGCCCCCAAGTTGAGACTGATAGGGGTACTGTTCAAGTTAGTAACTCCTGCAATTGCTCCAAAGATAGGCTGCCCGCGATCTAAGTTGCCTTCCATGTTGTTGTAGATCACCTCCACATTCACCGCAGTTTGCTCATTGGGAATGTAACTGATGGAAGGAGAAATCAAGATAGATTTGTTGTTTACAAAGTCGCGGTAAGACTTGGCCTCTTGTACGGCCCCATTCAAGCGATAGAGCAATGTTTTACTTTCGTTTAATGGTCCGGTAAAGTCTAGTGATCCACGAATGGTACTAAAACTACCTGCGGCCATACTGATCTCTTTCCGGTCAACAGGCAATGGTTTTTTAGTCACCATATTGATACTTCCACCTGGGTCAACACTAGATAAAGTCACCGAGGCAGGGCCTTTCAACACTTCCACACGTTCTATATTGGTAGTGAGTGGCTGCAAGAAATAAAACTGACGGGTGCGTAAACCGTTGATGATTTGCCCTTCTTCGTTTTGACTGATGCCTCGAATGGTAAATTGATTGTAAAAACTAGAGGGGATGACTCCACTGGCTACTTTTACCGCATCACCCACGTGAAACGCTTGTTGGTCAGCAATAAGCTCTTTGGTAATAGAAGAAATGGCTTGTGGTAATTCTTTGTTTTTAATAGGTAGTTTAGTGGCCGAAAAAGAATAATCACTGTTATAACTTTTCTTGACTCT
>CALDJV010001051.1 GCA_937899305.1 uncultured Cytophagaceae bacterium | reverse complement strand
TATATCCTAAATTTTAAGCGAGTTTCTTTTTTTATTTCTGTATGGTTTCAAAAGATATTATTAGAAAAGATATTGGAACCTGACTCGACTCAGAAATATCCACAATGCATCAAAGGAAAAAATGCTTGCCCACCAGAAGATTGTGGTGGTATTGGAGGATACCTCCATTTATTAGAAATTCTTGGAGATGCCAAACACCCACAATATGATGATATGACAGAGTGGCTTGGTTTAGAAGAGGGAGAAAAATTTGACTCCAGCTACTTTGACCTTACCCAAGTCAACCAAGCGCTTCAATCTGACAATTATGGAGTATTTGGTTAGCTTTTTTACTTTTCAACTCAATACCTTCAAATCCAGCTCAAAACCTTGCAAGACTGCTTCCCCCGAAAGCTTTTGGTCAAAACCATCTACTGTTTCGGGGGAAGGCTTGCCATTTCGGTAAATGAAAGCTTTTTGCTGATCAGGATCGATGAGCCAGCCTAGCTGCACTCCATTGGCGATCCATTGTTGCATTTTGGTTTGTAAAGTAGCAAGCGAATTACTGCCCGATTTGAGTTCTACCACAAACTCGGGGCAAATGGGGGCAAAACTGTTTTTTTCGGCTTCACTCAATTGATTCCAACGCGCATGGGCAATGATGGATGCATCGGGAGAACGTACTGAACTATCGGGCAGGGTAAAACCAGTCGAAGAGTCAAAAATCTCCCCATAATTTACCCGCTCGTTCCAAATACCTAGTTTAATAATGATTTTGCTGTTTTTGTTGCCAGTGTTGGATTTGGTAGGGCTCATGATAAAAATGTTACCTTCTTTGGTGCGTTCGATTCTTAGTGCTCGATTTTGCTCACAAAATGCCAAAAATTCCTCATCAGAGAATGGAACATCGGTAAATTTCACTTCCATATTGGGTAAACGGGCTTGGTTAGGAAACATCACCACCAGGTGTTCTTGAGTAATCATAAATGGGCGTTTGTTTTTTTAAAAATACGAAATTTACTTCATTATATTTTTGATTTACCCTCTAAACCTCTAAACAACTGCGCTCTTTTTTGGTTTTTTGATTGATAAACACAAAAAAGAAAATGGGAGTTACTTTAACCAAACAACGTACTACACTGCTTGATTATGCCCGGATTGGACTGGTACTCACTGGAGCACTTGCTCAGGTTATCATGGGAGCTATTCCCAATATCATGGGCTGGCCATACAACATCGGCCAACGCTCCCGCGAGGTACAAACTTTAGCCGTTCCAGCGTCTTATGCCTTTGCCATTTGGAGCGTGTTGTTTGTGGGTTGTATCGTGTTTGCCATTGTACAATTCCTCCCCAAGTACCAACAAGACCAAAATTTACGGATAGTGGGTTGGTTGACTGCCATTGCATTTTGGGGCAACACCTTCTGGGAACTCTATGTGCCATTCAACAGTTTTGGACTGGGTAGTTTGGCGCTTATTTTAGTCATTTTTGTTGCTCTGATATCAGCTATGTTTGTGCTACGCGCCCAAAAAGATCATCGGTTGTTGTTTATTCCTATCAAAATGCTTTGTGGCTGGATATCAGTAGCAACTTTTGTCAATATCTCGGTAACTGCGGACTTTCTCAGTTTCAATCCATTTTTACTCTCACCGCAGCTACAAGCTTTGATCATCATTATTACTGCGGGGGTGATTACCCTTGGAGTAGCGGCATATTTTAAGTCTGCTTATTATAATTTCCCTACCCTGTGGGGTTTGGTAGCAATTTATGTTATCAATATCCAGCGCCAAGAAACCCAGTTGGCCTATTGGGCTTTGATACTGGGTATATTGGGTTTTGTGGTAGCATTGGTGGGGCAACTCCAACGCAACAAACAACAGCAGGCTCATTAGTGTCGACACAAAACAACGGTATTCCTACAAGTAATGATCATAGACTTTGCCCATTTTTCCAGATTGCATTTAAATCATCATCATTTAATTCTTCTTGTTTAATCACAACTTTTGTATTGGGGAGTAAACGCTGAAACCATTCTAACCCCAACTCTTCAAAAGATTCCGTGGTATGACACCAAATACCCCAGACCTGTTTGCCTTCATACTCTAGGTTAAGCATTGGTATCTGCAAATATTGAAGATTAGGAAGCACTTGCAATATGATGGGCAATTCTTTGAGATGGCAAAAAGGCAGATATAAGGTTTCTAACTTTTGGAAATTTCGCAACCATTCGGGCAATGTGGCTGGTTGCTCAACACTACCTAGTTGGGTTCTACTTAAATCTAAAAATGTAAGTTCCGACAAACTACCAATGCTATCTGGCAGCGCTGACAATTGAACAAATGCATCTGTGATGTCTCCTTCGCTATACTCATAACTCTCGAGTGTACGGGTACCAGATAATATCAAAGTATGGAGTTTAGGAAATAAATGAAAATTATTAGGATAAGTCTCAAAAGTGGTATATGATAAATCCAAATGATTCAAGTCCAGCTCATTTAGCCAATTAAACAATTCAATCAAATAAGAATCTTTATAAATCAGCTCCTGTGGCTTATTTTGCTGTTTAAGTAAAAGCAACACTTCCTCAGGTGAGGCATAATTACAGTAGTACATTTGACCAATGATAGCCAAAGATGCAGGTTTGCAATAATAGTACTCTATTGGAGAAACCATCAATACCTTGGCAAGGTCTAAAATGTCTACTTTGGGTACCTCTGCTAGGTTTTGAGCTAACTTATCTAAATACTCGATAAAACGATCTTCAATGCAAAAATCACAACCTCCGTAGTGATCCCATATCCCTATAAAGTGGGCAAATTCTTCATCGTCCGTCTCTAAATCCTCCAAGGTAAACCCCGTTGCTTTTTGAAATAGTTGATTTGCCAAATCCCGGATTTGGGCTTCTGCCGAGTTATGATGTGGTAAGTCAAGCTCGCTCAGATGAAAAAAATATAAATAAATCAAATCGCCGAGCATTTCTTCCAAGGCAGGGAGTGGTGCCTCTGGTAAAACAATGGTCGCATTCATTTCCTCTTCTTGCTTATGTTCGGGCGCTAATAAGCAAAGCCCTAAATAAATATTTGTTGGATCATTGCTAAAAAAGAGTCTTTGCAAAGGTTTTTTGAGTGAATCTTTCATACCTTATTCAGTTTATTTATTTCCATCAATTCATTTTTTAGTAACGGAAGTGATTCTTTGGTATTTGGCAAACGCTCCCAGCCACTCCAATAAAAAGTTCTCGGATTCTCGACCAAGTTTCTTCCGGGTTTTTCGTATACTACTTATACACCTATTTTATTGATAAACATGGAAACAATTTTCGAGAATGAGTTTGTTCATACCTATTTTGATGCTGATACCAAAATGGCTAAAAACGTGTGGAAAGAACAATCACAAGAGCTAAACGAAAAACAGTTCAAAGACATTTTAGTCCACCTACAAGAAGTCATCTTTTCTTATCCTGCTACCTCCCTCCTGTTAGATGTTCGCTCTTTTAGATTTGTAATTGACCCCGAAGTACAAGAGTGGATATCAGAACAATTGATGACCCAATATATCAAACATGGCGTCAATAAGATTGCTTCTGTGTTACCAGATTCTATTTTTGAGCGGGTCTCGCTACAACAAACCATCGACGAAAACACCAATAAAGAGGCCCTTCGACACGCCCATTTTGATGATGAAGATCAAGCTATAGCGTGGTTATTGGCCTAAAAATCTTTGTGATTTTGACAAAACATTTATCAATGTATAACATCTCAGCTTGAGAAACTTTTATTTGACTAAGTCAAATATAGTGCATTCATAGAAAACCAATATCGTTTGCTAATACTGATGTATTGGCTACTTCTACTCACTTCATAGAACCCTTTCACCTCGATCAATTTGTCCCATATCGTTTTTTGCTACACTTCAGTCACTTTTACGCTTTCCTTATCTGTTCATCAATCGTAGATTGGGCTACTATTGTGTATTTAAACAAGCAAAAACTTATGAAACATTTTCTACTGTGTGTAGCTCTCATGCTTGGACTTCTATTGGTAAAACCACCACTGACAGCTCAAAATAGGTCTTTCCCTACCAAGCATTTATTGGAAGACATCAAAGTATTGAGAACGGTGCTGGAAGAAATTCATCCTGGGTTGTATTTTTATCGTTCCAAGAGCGAGATCAATCAATACTTGAAACAAGTCGTGGATAGCTTAAAACCTCAAACCACCGAATTGGAGTTTTACCGACTGATGGTTCAGTTTATTTCCAAAATAGGTTGCGGCCATACTTGGATTGATCCAGCAAAAACTTTGGACGATTTACTGTGGAAAAAGAGTACACAGTTCCCCTTAAAAATCAAGCTGTTTAAAGGCAAAATGTATTGTTTGAAAAGTTATGTTGTCCAAAATAATACCATCCAACCGGGAGATGAAATTCTAACCATCAATGGTTACTCGACTGATACATTGGTAAAGCAAATGATGTCTTATACTGTAGGTGATGGCGATATTGTTTCTGGTAGAGTGAAGTTGATCGAAAGCCTATTTAGTTTCTTCTATGCACTTATTTATGGTCAAACAAACAATTTCACGGTGGGCTTTATCAATGCTAAGGGTACGCAAACTACGACAACACTGCCCGGTTTGTCAGTCGCTGAATTGAAAAAAATCAGACAAAAGTCAAAATCAGCTACTCACCCTGGTAATTTACACTTGAAATTATACCCAAAACAAAAAACTGCTTACCTCCAGATCAAAGGATTCTTCAATTGGGAAGTCAATCAAAAAGAAGTGAGTTTTGAGAAAGCACTCAACAAAGTTTTTAAGAAAGTCCATTCAGCAAAAGCCAAATACCTCATTCTCGACCTGAGAAATAATGGAGGTGGTGAGGGCAAACTAGGGCTTCAGACCCTTACTTACCTCATTGGACAACCTTTTATCCAATACAAAGAAGCTTTTGTAAAAACAATCAATCCTCAATCACGGCCTTATACCGACATAACCGACGACTTGATCAAAGAACTGGCGGAGGTCACTAAAAAAAACACTGATCATCATTTTGTGTTGACCAATACAGTAAGCGACAAACCAGTAAATCCTCGTCAACCTAATTTTACCGGGAAAATTTATGTGCTGACTGATGGTAACACTTTCTCTACGGCTGCAGATGTAGCCGCAATCTTATTTGCCCAACGGCAAGCCGTTTTTATCGGAGAAGAAATGGGCGGTAGTTATTATGGCAATAGTAGTGACTTCTTTGTATTTGCCAAACTACCTCATACCCAATGCAAAATACGTATTCCATTGGTAGGCTTTAGAAATCAGGTTACCAACTCTTTTCCCAATGGTCGTGGCATCATTCCTAAATACCCGATGGAACCCAATGTACAAAACATCATCGCGGGCCAGGATGTCGTACTCGAATTTGCTTTAAATTTGATTCGTCGCCAAAAATAAATTGCAACTTTTGCCGTATTGGATAGTCATTGAGTTGCCTTATATTTAAAAAATTAACCCATTTGACTATTTAATACCTACCCTATATGAGATACATTGTGATTGTTTTTGCCTTGTTACTCCAAACGGTTTCATTGAGTGCCCAAAATAGCTACGAAAAAGACTTTTTATCTTTTTGGAACAATTTTAAAAACAACTACGCTTATTTTGATACTCAGCCCATTGACTGGCAAAAAGTCAAGGAAATATACCAACCTCTGGTTGCCAAAATTACCAACCGGGATGACTTCATCCGTTTGATGGAACGCGTCACGCACGAGTTGCACAATGGCCACGTTTTTTTGTATACTAACTTACCTTCTTCTAATCGAGTTATCCCTTCAGGCCAGGACCTGTACGTACAACGAATGGCTCCCAATCGATTTAAAATCGTAGACATCAGGCCAGATTCGCCCGCCGAAAAAGCAGGACTCAAACCGGGTTTTGTCATCACTCAGTTCAATGGACAGGCCATCGAACCTCAATTGAAGCAATTTTTACCCCAATCGGCCAAAAAACAAACCCCTGCAATGTATGCCTATGCCACCAACATGCTATTTGCTGGAGTACACAACCAACCACGCAGCATTACCATTCAACAAGCCAATGGTTCTAAAACTTACTTTCCTGATCAAAGCAAGTTGTTGACCTACCAAAAATTAAAAGGCAATGTGGGTTATATCAAAATTAAAAATGCGCTGGGAAATTATGACCTCATCAAAGAATTTGATCAAGCATTGGATGCATTGATGGGGACCAAAAGTTTGATTTTGGACCTGACCAATACTCCTGGAGGCGGCAATACCACGGTGGCTCGAGCCTTGATGGGGCGATTCATCAAACAGGATCGTCCTTACCAAAAACATGAATACCCTATGAGTATGACCCAAGGCATTCGTCGTAGCTGGCGAGAATTGGTAAGTCCCCGGGGCAAAACGTACTCCAAAAAGTTAATCGTCACGGTGGGGCGTTGGACGGGCAGCATGGGCGAAGGGCTGGCCATTGGTTTCGATGGTATGAAACGAGCTACCGTAGTAGGTACGCCCATGGCCAAGCTCATTGGGGAGGTACATTCGTATAAATTACCCCAAACTGGCATTGGATACCAAATTCCGGATCTAAAGTTAAAACACATCAACGAAACTCCTCGTGAGCAATATCAACCTACAATCTTGACCCAAAACCAACAAGAAACAATGGTACGGGCCAAAGCTTTAGCCGGAGTCAAAAAATGAGTTGTTTTATTAATCATCAAATTACGTTCAGGATATGTTCTCTAAACTACACCACATTGCCATCATCTGTAGTGACTATGCGGTTTCTAAAAAATTTTACACTGAGGTATTGGGCTTTCAAGTCATTCAAGAAGTATATCGCGAAGCTCGAGATTCTTATAAATTGGACCTGGCTTTTCCTGACGGAAGTTATGTCATCGAACTTTTTTCTTTTCCAAATCCTCCCGATCGGGTTTCGCGTCCCGAAGCTGCTGGTTTGCGCCATTTGGCATTCGAAGTAGATGATATAGAGGCTATAGTAACCCAATTGCAGCAAAAAGGGGTCGTTTTGGAACCTATTCGGGTAGACGAATTTACCAAAAAACGTTTTACTTTTTTTGCCGACCCAGACAACTTGCCTATTGAGATTTATGAAAAGTAAAATAACACGATTTATAAACGCGTATTCAGCAAATATTTTTATTACTTATTAAATTACGTAATCACTTACGTAATTTTTTATATATTTACTACATATATTTCTCAGCTCATCAAAACAACCATAAATACACTGTCAACAGGTAAAACTTGTATGCAAACGACGCAAAAAACACGCACCACCCAGGACACTCTAGATTTTTCACAAGAGGAGTTGAAAACTTTGTTAGATAAAAGTACCGAGCTCATACTCAAGCAATTCGAAAAGGCTTATCAACAACCAGGTTACCACGATTTCCCCCAAAAAGAAGTAGCCAGTTGGTTCGATGAACCTATTCCAACTGAAGGCATGCCATTGGATGCATTGTTCGATTTGGTAGAAACCAAAATACTCGATACTGCTACCGGAAATCTGGGCCCCAACATGTACGCTTATGTCATGACGGGCGGAAACCAAGTAAGCATTGTAGCCGATGCGCTGGCTTCCACCATCAATCAAAACGTGACCAAGTGGCACCTGGCACCTGCCATTACCGAAATAGAAAAGCGGGTCATTCAATGGGCCGCTGAGTTGATTGGGTTTCAACAAAGCGCTCACCAAAGTGTAGGTGGGTTTTTGAGTTCCAGTGGCTCGTCGGCCAATTTGGATGGGTTGACCGTGGCCCGCAACATTTACTTCGAGCAGGCCGATATTCGCAACCAAGGCCTATTTGGAATGAAGCCTTTCACGGTGTATTGCTCCAACGAAACCCACAACAGCGTAGACAAGAGCATCCAGTTGTTGGGCATTGGCACCAACCAATTACGCCACATTCCTACACTGGACGACTTTACGATTGACCTGGTAGCGCTGGAACAACAAATTAATCAAGACCTTCAAGATGGTTTTCAGCCTTTTTGTGTCATCGGCAACGCGGGTACGGTCAATACTGGGGCCATTGATGATTTAAATGCCATTGCCCAAATTGCAAAAAAATATCAGCTATGGTTTCATGTAGATGGTGCTTATGGGGGGCTGGCTTCTTCACTCGACACCAAGAAATCGCTGTACCAAGGCATTGAGTTGGCCGATTCGGTCGCTCTCGACTTTCACAAGTGGTTTTATCAGCCCTTTGAGGTGGGTTGTGTGTTGGTAAAAAGCTGGGATCATCTCCATAGAACTTATTTCAAAAAAGCGTCTTATCTAGACAAATCGCTTGACAAGGATACTGGACGATTGGAACTCAACGAACATCATTTTTTGCTTTCTCGCAACGCCAAAGCACTCAAAGTATGGATGAGTACCAAGGCCTATGGAGCAAACCGAATCAAGTCGATGATTCAAAAGGACATTGATTTAACCAATTATCTCAATGAACAAATCAAACAAAGCGATGATTTCAAGCTGGTAGCATCTTCAGAATTGGCCATCAGCTGTTTTCAGTATACCCGAGGTACTACCGACCAAAATCAGGTTGTACAGCTCAACAAAGCTTTGATTCCTGCGCTTGAGCAAGATGGAAGGGTATTTATTACGGGTACCACGCTCAAAGGACAGTTTGTACTCCGGGCTTGCTTCATCAATCACCGCAAAGATGAACGATCTACCCGATATTTATTAGAGGTCATTAGAGAGGTTGGGCAAAACTTATAACAGGAAAGCTGTCTAACAAGTCAAATTTATACCTGACAGATAGGCTGTTCAAAATTAGCGAATTTCTTCCCCCAGTTTTTGTAATCAAACATAGCGCATTGTATCGGTCGTCAGTAACTTTTTCTTCCTCTTTACCATTGTCAGGATTCTTTAGTCATCCTGAGCGCAGCCGAAGGATCTGGTCCTGGGTAACC
>CALDJV010001050.1 GCA_937899305.1 uncultured Cytophagaceae bacterium | reverse complement strand
TTCAAAATGACGATTCTAAATAGTGCAATCACCCGCCTTGAGGAATTGAATAAATTGTTAGAATGATTGTGGTATAGTCTCTTCGCTTCATTTGGTCTCCTTATCAGTAAGACCAAATGAGGGAAAGTTGTTGGTGATCACGAAAACCTGATATACACGCGCGTCCCATTCGGTGGTCTTACCGAAGGGAGACCACCGAAAACGGGAGTAACTACCTGTCCACTCCCCAAAAATCTTTATCTTTGTCAAAATCAATTGATTGTAACAAAATGCCCGAATTTGACAGTGTAGCCCAAGCCTTTGCCTGGTTTTGGGAAAATGTGTATCCTGGTTTGTCCGTTGAGGTTAAGAAAACACTTAGACACGTAAAGTATGATTACTTCAGTCAACGTCGTAACTTTTCGGAGAAGCGCATGAAGAAAATTTTGAGTGAACACGGTTTTTTTAAAGTCCGTTATGTCTTCGATTCATTAGAGGGAAAAGAAGAAAATTAATGTATACCAAAAGTTGTGTTTTGGTGTACATTTTTGCTATATTTGTTTGTCTTTGAAAAACAAAGATGCCTCTGAGGTTAGTTTTGACGGACGACCCCAGAGGCTTTGTATAAAATAAATAATATACGTATGCAAGGTACCAATTTTAGCACCGTAAATAAAAATTTGCCTTCATTGATGGCTCCTTCATTGCCAGTATTTGAGCAAAGCTTTCGGGTACGCCTCGAGGCCTTCGTGATGGAAGCCCACAAACCACTGGATCATTACCAAGCGGCCGATTGGGAAGCTACCCAAGAACAATTGGAGCTACACCTGCTCCAGCTTCAGTTTTTGCTCAACGACATTCGCATGATTCAGCATTGGAAGTTGATGCAGTAAAACATCAAAAAAGAAAATCCCCTCAACCCGAAAGGCGAGGGGATTTGTGGGTAAATCTTTTGGCTAGTGCAGGTTTGCAAACCCAGAAGAGCGAGGAGCTACAAACTCCTAACTCCTAACTCCTAACTATGAACTATCGACTGACGACTATCCACTACATTGGTATAATGCTCGCTTACTTCACCCAAAATATCAATCACTTCTTGGGGTGAACCCGCCTCTACCAAACGCGTACGGAATGGTTTGAATCCGTGAAAACCTCGGAAATAGTTGGTATAATGACGACGCATTTCAAAAATACCCAGTTTTTCGCCCTTCCACTCTACCGAATGCACCAAGTGCTGGCGACAAACCGCCACCCGTTGCTCTAGGGTAGGAGGGGGCAATTTTTCCCCGGTTTTCATATAATGCTTGATCTCGTTAAAAATCCAAGGGTAGCCAATCGCCGCCCGGCCAATCATGATGCCATCTACCCCATAACGATTTTTATATTTAACCGCCTTTTCGGGCGAGTCGATGTCACCATTGCCAAAGATCGGAATATGAATACTAGGATCGTTTTTTACTTCTGCAATCGGGTCCCAGTTGGCTTCCCCTTTGTACATTTGCTTGCGGGTACGTCCGTGGATGCTCAACGCCTTGATGCCCACGTCTTGTAAGCGATGGGCCACTTCGTGTATCTTGATTGATTTTTCGTCCCAGCCCAGGCGGGTTTTTACCGTTACCGGAAGCTTTACCCGCTTTACGATCTCCTCAGTCATTTTTTGCATCTTGGGCAAGTCTTGCAAAATACCTGCTCCGGCCCCTTTGCACGCCACTTTTTTTACCGGGCATCCATAGTTAATATCCAGAATTTCGGGTTGGGTGCGCTCCACGATGTCGGCCGCCAAACGCATAGACTCTATGTTGGCGCCAAATATCTGAATGCCAATGGGGCGCTCGTAATCGTAAATATCTAGTTTTTGGACACTTTTGTGAGCGTCTCGAATGAGGCCTTCGGCCGCGATAAATTCAGTATACATCACGTCGGCTCCATTTTGTTTGCAGGCTGCCCGAAACGGAGGGTCGCTCACGTCTTCCATGGGCGCCAGCAACAGTGGAAATTCTCCTACTTCTATATTGTCTATTTTTACCACTTTCTCGTGTTTTTAAAATTTCTAATGAAAGCCACTACTGAGCTGCTTTCTTCATAGTGTTTGGTTAAAATAACCTGTATTTGCTCTAAATAATTACTTGACTTCTGTAATTAATCTGCAAATTTGCCCTAAATTTACCGTTTTTAGGTGAAAAACTGCATATAATCAGTCATTATCCCTTACAGGTGTTTGATTGTAAAATATATTATACATATGGCAAACCGATCTTTAGTAACTTCCCGGGCTACCACGCTTTCCCAATTGCTGATGTTTATGGGATGTTTGTTTATTGGTATTTTTTTGGTGGGGTACCTTCTGGGAATATTGGTGCTGGTGCCATTTTTCAGTGATTTATCCATAGAAGGACTAATCAATTTTATTCAACATCCTACCGATAACTGGGAAGGGCGCTTTGCCTTGTTGTTGCTTCAGGGAGTCACTGCTTTGATTGGCTTTATTGTGGTGCCACTGCTTTATTTACGTTATTTCGAGGGACGAAAATTTGGCAGTTTACACGAACGTAAAGCTTCTTCTTTGCCTATATTTCTTGCTTTGGTGATGGTGTTGGCAGTGATGCCGTTTATGTCGGCCGTCATCCATTGGAACGCCAATTTGCAATTGCCGGATTTTTTGAAGGGCTTTGAGCAAGCCGCCAAAGCCAAAGAAGAACAGTTGGCCAAGTTGACTGTTTTCTTGACCAATCTAGGTTCTACTGGCGAACTCATTTTTGCGCTTGTTGTCATTGCAGTGTTGCCGGGGGTGGGCGAAGAACTGGTATTTAGAGGTGTCATTCAAAAGAAAATGACCCAACTTATGAATCCTCACGTAGCCATTTGGGTGACAGGGTTCTTGTTCAGTGCTTTTCATTTGCAGTTTTATGGCTTGGTACCCAGGATGTTACTGGGAGTATTGTTTGGATATTTATATTATTGGTCGGGTAATTTATGGGTACCTATTTTGGCCCACTTCCTCAACAATGGTTTTACCCTGTTGATGATTTATCTGTATAAAACCGGATTGGTAAGTTTTGACCTCCAACAGGTCACTTATGGCATCACCGTTACCCTGCTTTCGTTGGTGGGATCGGTGGCTTTGCTGTGGCTGATTCGTAAGTTGACGTATCGTGCTCCAGAACCTGCTGATGAGGCATCGATGGAATATGTAGAAGAAAATAATTAATACACATAAAAAAAGGTGGATTGGTGGAAGCTGGACAAAGTACTCCTAAAAAGAGCTCAGAATTGAAGCAAAGGGTCATTGCCGGACTTGGTGGGCTTGGATTGATTTTATTGGCGTTGTTTGGGCACCCTTGGGGATACTTTGGGTTGTTTATGCTGATTGGGGTACTTACCCAATGGGAATTTTACCAGTTGGCAGGTTTGCGTCCCAAACGTTATTTACGGGCGTATGGAGTGCTGTTGGGTATCACGGCCAATTTGCTCGTCTTTCTTCATTTTTACCAACCATCACTGGCTTTCAGTCCCCGATATTACAGCTTGGTTTTTCCTGCCTTGTTTATCGTATTTTTAGTTGAACTGTACCGTAAAAACAATGCATCCCCCTTTCAGGACATTGGTTGGTGGTTTTTGGGGTTGGTGTATACCGCATTGCCTTTTGCTTTGTTGCATTTTATTGCGTTTGACCAAACGGGTACTTACAGCCCTACCAACGTATTGGGAGTGTTATTCTTGATTTGGGCCAACGACATCGGTGCCTATTTTGCCGGAAAAGCATTTGGTAAAACCCCGCTATTCCCCCGTATTTCCCCAAAAAAGACCCAAGAAGGGAGCATAGGAGGTGTTTTGTTGACTTTTGCGGTGGCCACTTTCCTCATTTTTACTTTCAACGATCGCGACGACTGGAAATGGTTCGTCATTGCGGGCATTGTCGTAGTGATGGGAACCTACGGCGATTTGATCGAGTCTATGTTCAAGCGTAGCATCCAAATCAAAGACTCGGGCAACACCATCCCCGGACACGGAGGGTTTTTGGATCGTTTTGATGCCCTTTTGCTGGCTGTACCCTTTATTGTTGCTTTTCTTCAAATATTTTAAGAAAAAATTATATTTCTGAAGCGAATCCTGTAACTTTGGCGCTCATTGAGAAAGATTGAATTTAACAGCCCTTAAGTGCCTCATTATCAAAGGTAATAGCTCAGGATAAATGCGTTTTTTGAGTGCTTTGGAGGCAAACTTGTTGTTAGATTTCCTTGCTCAGTCAACAAACAACTTTACACAAACAAAAATACATAGCTTATGGCTTACATTGAGCCCGCTCCGATCAAAGACAAAGAGAATCCGCTGGAATCGATGATGCAACGATTCAACACTGCTTTCGAGTTGTTGGGTTTTGATGAAGAAATGTATGACATTCTGAAGGTACCTGCCAAGCAAGTAGTGGTTGGTTTGCCAGTCACCATGGACAATGGCAAAATCAAGATATTTGAAGGCTACCGTGTCATTCACTCTAATATATTAGGTCCGGCCAAGGGAGGACTTCGGTTTGACCCCGACGTGAACCTAAACGAGGTAAAAGCGTTGGCGGCTTGGATGACCTGGAAATGTGCCGTAGTAGACATTCCCTATGGTGGTGCTAAAGGAGGAGTAACCTGCAACCCTCGTGAAATGTCGGCAGGGGAGTTGGAACGTTTAATGCGTACCTACACGCAAACTATGTTGGGTGTTTTTGGACCCGATCGAGACATTCCGGCACCTGATATGGGAACTGGTCCTCGCGAAATGGCCTGGCTGATGGATGAGTATTCGAAAGCCCACGGGATGACCGTACACTCGGTGGTCACTGGAAAGCCGCTGGTACTGGGAGGTTCTGAAGGTAGGGTAGAAGCTACTGGTCGTGGAGTAATGGTTTGTGCCCTGGCAGGGATGGAAAAACTACGCATCAACCCTTATCACGCTACTTGTTCGGTACAAGGATTTGGGAACGTAGGCTCTAATGCTGCTCGTTTGTTACACGAACGGGGGGTGAAAATTGTCGCGATTAGTGATGCTTCAGGAGCTTATTACAACGAAAAAGGGATTGATATCAAAGCCGCCATCGAGTACACTTCTAAAAACAATCGTATTTTGGAAGGTTTTGATGGAGGCGAAAAAATTAACCCTGCCGATTTGCTTACCCTAGAGGTAGATGTGTTGGTACCTGCGGCCAAAGAAGATGTAATTGTAGAAAGCAATGCGGCCGATATCAAAGCCAAGATGATTGTAGAAGGAGCCAATGGACCTACTTCTGCCAAGGCCGATAAAATCATCAATGAAAAAGGAATCTTGGCCGTGCCCGATATTTTGGCCAATGCTGGAGGGGTGTCCGTGTCGTATTTTGAGTGGGTGCAAAATCGCTTGGGGTACAAGTGGACTGCCGAGCGTATCAAGCGACGCAGCGACCGCATCATGAAGGAAGCCTTTGAAAGTGTATATGCCAAGTCTTTGGAATACAAGGTACCTATGCGGATTGCAGCCTATATCGTGGCCCTCAAAAAGGTAGCCGATACTTACCAATTCCGAGGAGGATATTAATAAGATTTTGATGGTTGATATCATCCGATGGGCAGGAAGCGATTCCTGCCCTTTTTTGATAGAACAAACCCAGAATTTATATAAGAACTTGTGATGCTGCACTGGGTTTATCCAACTTACCTGAAGGGCCAAAGAATTCATAAAATACTTGATCCTCGCTTACTCCCAGCAAAGACAATAAGCCAAGCACATGCTGCATAAAGGCCTTGGGGCCACAGAGATAGAATGTTGCCTGAGAATTGACATGCGGTGTCAGTATGTCGGCAGTGAGCCACCCTTGATAATCATAGTTGAGGTCGAGTTGATCTTGGGCGGTAGGCTGATCGTATACGGTAACGATTTGAGTCTGATGGTGGGCCAAATCAAGCGTTTCTTGTTTAAACGCATGGATTTGACTGTTCAGGGCACATTGAATAAACGTAACGCTGCGTTGCGTTTGCTTGACCAAGTGCTGATACATACTCAACAAAGGCGTAATTCCTACTCCACCTGCAATCAATACTACGGGGTCTTGAGTATTCTGTAGGGTAAACACTCCAGCGGGCATGCCTGCTAAAATCTCATCTCCTACCTTGATGTGTTCGTGCAAATAATGGGATACCAACCCTTCTTTTTTGATGCTAATACGTAGATAATCAGCGCAGTAGGACGAAGATAAACTATAGTTTCGGGTATGTTGATGGCTTTCACCAGGAATGTCTACAGTAATAGCCAAGTATTGTCCTGGAATAAAGTGAGGAGCTGGTTGACCATCTTTAGGTTGTAGATAAAAAGAAGTAATCAATTCACTTTCTTTTACCTTTTGGGCAACTACAAAGGTTTTTTGACCTCTAAATCCGCCCGGAGTGGCCGTTTTCTCGGCGTAGCGTTGTTCCTCAGCACTGATGAGGATTTGGGCCAGCTGATGATAGGCTGCTGCCCAAGCATTGATGACTACAGGGGTGGCAATATCCTCTCCCAATACTTCTTGAATGGCCGCCAACAGGTTTGCCCCTACTACATCATATTGTTCTGGAGTTACGTGCAGGCTGACATGCTTTTCGGCAATGGCAGTAATGGCTTTTTCTAGCACAGCAGGTTGTGCAATATGGCGGGCATACTGAAATACTGCCCTGGCTAGTGCTTCAGGTTGAGACCCTTTGGCCTGGTGGGTCATGTTAAACACATTCTTTAATTGAGGATGCTTATTGAATAGTCTTTGGTAAAATACTTGGGTGATTTTACTGATGCTGGTTTCTAGCAGAGGCACGGTTGATTGTACGATTTCGATATTTTCTTTACTTATCATAATAAAAAATTATTAGCAAATCTTAATAGATAGGCAAATGTATGAAGTGGGAGGAGAGGAGTTTATGAGCCAGATCATAAGCTTTTTATAAAAAGCGAATTTGCTGTAATGTTAAATAAATGAGCTGTTGATAAGAAAGTTTATCAAAAAAAATAATTTAAATATTGCCTGTTTATTGACCAGTCGTTGTTGAAAGAGAAGCGTTATTTTCGGCAAGCGAATTTCTTTTAAGAAATGATTTGTTGACTAATAACACAGCACTTTATGAATCACATGATCACAACCTACCAAAAAAAAGAAGAAGCATTGTTTGGTGGTAGTTCTTTATTTTATCGACATAAAAATCAGGTTCGGTTTTTTCAGAATGAGCTCCCCAAAGATGATATTACCGCCAAACCCAAGGCCCGCGACCTCAAGCCAGCGGAGGCCATTAGCCACTACAATAAAACGGGCGATTACGCTCCCCTCATCAAAATTTTCAAAAAGAACAACGCCAAAACCCTCCAAAAACTATACGAACACTGGGACCACCACGACCACTATATCAGAAAGGTAAAAGAGCCGTCGTTGCTCCACCATATCTACCAACACCTTAGAGAACAAACCTTGTGTAATACTATAAGCACCTTTTTAGGATCGTGCAAACTGCCTGGTTATAAGTGGGCGTTGCTCGAGTTGCTTCTTTCACAACAAAACCCATTGAGTGAAGCGCAGAGAACCAAAATCGCCAAAGCGTATCTACCAGGAATCAAAGGCTTACAAGAGGCGCAAATAAACCAAATCAAAGCGCTGTTATTAGGAGAAAATGCATTGCCTGAAGCGCAACATGAATGGATGATTAGCATATTGACGCATGCGATTTTACCCAAACCTAAGGTAGTGATAGAAATATTTGAGGCTTATCTTGAAAAATACGGAACCCAATGGTTACCCGAACTCGAGTCTGGATATTATAGAGGGAAAATTGACGAGCGAAAAAGCCTCATTTTATTGTTTTTGGCCAAGCATGGCCAGGTTGAACACAAGGCGTTGGTAAGACAAGCGCTGGAAGAAGCCATTGCTTATTACTCGAAGGGTAATCCACACTTTGATTGTGAACCCCTGATACTGGGCTATGCCCGCATTGCTGGTTATGAAGCCATGCCCTACTTAAAGGAGCTTCTGTTAGAATTTGATGTGCTTGATTTAGAGGTGATAAAGGCCTTGGCCCTGATTGCAGAAAATACCCAGGACGAGGCCTTGGTACAATGGATTTTGTCATTGTATGGCAATAAAGTTACTTGGGGATATCACGGTAGGTTTGAGTTTACCTTGGCCATCCAGCAGATTATGGGTACCAATGATTTGACGGAAACGATGCACCTTTATCCTACCGAAAAAAGCAAGCAACGAGCCAGAAAATTTTTAAAATATTCTAATAAAACCGATAAAGAATTGATTGAAGTATTGCGGACAATGGAGCTGATTCCGGAAGAGGTGAGCAATGACAAATTACTGGAAAGCATAAGTGGCGAGGTATTTTTTAGTCATGACGATAAGGTACAGTATTTTCTTGAGCAAGCAGGCGTTTTCTTTCAGTATGACTTAGAAGGAGAGGTGCTACCATTACAATATACCCGCTTGCTTGAAATGTTTGCGGCTCATAGTCGTGGGGTATTTTGCCCAAGGGAGGTACGACAATATCAACGAAAAGATAGAGTGCTTTCGGTCACTTTTCAGATGGATGCATTCAAGGTAAAGTTTCATCCCGATGATCAAGAAGATTGGTACGATTGTTCTACTGTTGCGGCCGCGGTGAATTTGTCTTTGATTCGGCAACAGAGTGAAGCGTACTTTCAGGAAATGAATTCAGGAGAAAACACCGCGATGTATATTTTTACAACTCCCGAAAAAGTGCAGTGGCTTACCCAAGAATTTGATTTTGAGCACAATGGAGCCCCCTCCGACTTGAAATACTTGGCGAGTTTGGTAGAAGATGAATAAATTTGAGCAATCGACAGAAATGAAGTGTAAGAAAGGCAGGAATCAATTCTTGCCTTTTTTGGGGGGAATTAGTAAACCGAGCATCACACTACAACAATACTTTATACAATGGATTTAAAACCACCCTATAAAAAACCTAAATATGTTAGTTGATAATTTGGAATT
>CALDJV010001049.1 GCA_937899305.1 uncultured Cytophagaceae bacterium | reverse complement strand
AAATAAAAAATACAAAAATAACATTTTTAAAGTTTTACCAAGTTTTCAACATATTAATATAGAGTGACAATGTATCTTTACCCCCTTGCCAGGTCACCAAATAACGATCCAGACGACCTTGTCCTAGTAACCCATTGGGAGTAGAAAATGGACAACAGCTCCCTGCACACTTATAATACAACACTTCGCCCTTGGGGCCTGCCAAAGCGTTCAAAAATCGCCTTTCGTTTTTAGGACTATAGCCACCTACTTTGACCGGGTTTTTAGGAGTAAAACCATACGTTTTATCAGTAGTCGTTTTGGAAATCAAGAAGGTGTGCTCATTTAATAGTTGAGGGTGATTGGCTTGAGTAATTTTTTTGTTGCTGACACAACTACTCAAAATGATGACTAAAAAAGTGAACGAAAAAAAATAGTTGATATAATTCATCACATTGATAATTTTTAGTTTGATAATTATTTATCAACTAATACCAGTGAGAGAAAGTACAATGGAGATTTTAAGAATAAAAATGAGAACATAATGGAACTGAATATTTTCAAGGCTTTGTATTAATTTAAGCCTATATTTTTGTTATTTTATTATGATTGCTAAAAATAGCTTTTAAAATAAACCTTGATCTATTGAATTTTATGCTTTTTTTATATTTTTGCCCTTGAATTTTAACTCACTTACAGTAAAATCACAAAAAAATACTCTATGGCCGTTTTAAGATTTCAAGCCGTTGAAAAAGCCCAGGATAGACCTAAAGTGGAGGTGAACCCTCCTTCCAATAAAGTCTCAGATTATTATGGGGTAAATGTTTTCAATGAGAAAACCATGAAGGCTACCATTAGTGCCGACATGTACAAAAAACTAACGGAAACCATTCGCAAAAACCAACGCATCAGCGATGACGTGGCCGATGCCGTAGCCGCTGCCCTGAAATCATGGGCAATTGCTCAGGGTGTGACCCACTACACCCACTGGTTCCAACCATTGACTGGAGCCACGGCTGAAAAGCACGATGCTTTTTTTGATTTGGCTGGAGATGCTGGTTTGTTTGGCAACAGCGAAGTAATTGAAAAATTTAAAGGAAGTGCCTTGGCCCAGCAAGAGCCAGATGCTTCTTCTTTTCCGAGTGGTGGGTTGCGAACTACTTTCGAGGCCCGAGGATATACTGCTTGGGATCCTCATTCTCCAGCATATATTATGGAGAGTAACTCTAGCCGTACTTTGTGCATTCCTACCATTTTTGTGTCTTACACTGGAGAAGCATTGGATTACAAAGCGCCTTTGCTCAAGTCGCTCGACTTGGTAAACAAAGCCGCTACCAATGTATGTGAGTTATTTGATCGTGAAGTAAAAGAAGTAAAGGCAACCCTTGGAGTAGAGCAAGAGTATTTCTTGATTGACCGCGCTTTATTTAACTCTCGCCCTGATTTAGTGATGGCAGGCCGTACCGTATTTGGCCACCAGCCCGCCAAAGGCCAGCAGTTAGACGATCACTATTTTGGTTCTATCCCTTCTAGAGTAAGAGCCTATATGGCCGATTTCGAGTTGGAAGCTACCAAGTTGGGGATTCCAGTTCGTACACGTCACAACGAGGTAGCTCCAGCTCAGTTTGAGTGTGCGCCTACTTTCGAAGAAGCCAACTTGGCGGTAGATCATAACCTGTTGTTGATGGATGTGATGCGCAAAGTGGCCACCCGTCATAAGTTTAAGGTGTTGTTTCACGAAAAACCGTTTGCCAACTTGAATGGTAGTGGTAAGCATAACAACTGGGCTTTGATGACCGATACTGGGGTAAACTTGTTGGCACCTAGCAGCAAGCCAAAAGAAAACCTTCAGTTTTTGACTTTCTTCATCAATACCATCAAAGCAGTACACGACAATGCTCCATTGCTAAGGGCCAGCATTGCGTCGGCAGGCAACGACTATCGTTTGGGAGCCAATGAAGCGCCTCCCGCTATTATGTCGGTATTTATCGGGAGCCAGTTGGCTTCAGTACTAGAAGAGCTAGAGCACAATGCTGAAGTGGTAGTAGAAAAGGGTGAAAACTTATACATGAAGCTGGGTATCGATAAAATTCCCCCAGTTTTATTAGACAACACCGACCGTAACCGTACTTCTCCATTTGCCTTTACAGGTAATAAATTTGAGTTCCGGGCAGTAGGTTCCTCGGCGAATTGTGCCTCTCCTATGACCATCTTGAACACCATCGTGGCCGATCAGTTGATTGCGTTCCGCAAAGATGTAGATGCCGAAATGGAGAATGTAGCCAAAAAAGAAATGGCGATCATCAATGTCTTGAGAAAATACATTACTGCTTCTAAAAGTGTGATTTTCGAAGGAGATGGTTATTCAGATAATTGGGTAGAAGAAGCCGAAAAGCGAGGTTTGCCGAATGTAAAGTCTACTCCACGCTCTCTGAAAGCATATATAGAGAAGTCTACATTGGAAATGTTTGAGAAGCACAACATCATGAGCGAGCGTGAAACCGAAGCGCGTTATGAGATGTTTCTTGAAAACTACATCATGAAAGTACAGATTGAGTCTCGCATGATGGGCGATTTGGCTACCAATCACGTGATTCCTACCGCGGTGAAATACCAAAATACCTTGATCCACAACATCAAAGGTTTGAAAGACTTGGGCATCGAGACCGAAAGTACGGAGACGATTACCAAAACCATCAAAGAAATTTCTCATCACATCAGTCAGATCCAGACCAATGTCCACGATATGGTAGAGGCCCGCAAAGAGGCCAACAACAAAGAAACCGAAGAGCGGGCTTTGTTGTATGATGACAAGGTGAAGAGCTATTTTGATAAGATTCGTTACCACGTAGATAAATTAGAGCTCATCGTTGACGACGAGGAATGGCCATTGACCAAATACCGCGAGTTGTTGATGATTCGATAGCTATTTTGTGGAAGTATAGACAGAAAGAAGTCACTCGAGAGGGTGGCTTTTTTTGTTTCGAGATTTTATAAATCATTGCCCTCTTGAAGAGGGTAAACTAAAACCCAAAGACCGAAATAATAGCAACAAATCTATTTTTGACATTGCATCAACGGGTGGATGCTCTGATCGCTTGTTTAAAAAACGTGTTAGGATGACGCCCAAAAATCTTTTAGACCAGCACTCTATCAACTAAAATGAGCTTTTATTACTCTCAAAACCTATTTTGGTAGTGATCACAGCCCATTTGAGAGCCTTGTAAGGTAGTGTTTCTCATACATTTGCTTCTCGTAAAAGTATTTTTCCAAGCGTAAATTTTATTTAACATTAACCAAAATGAGAAACCTATTATTTACAGTTTTTATCTTACCATTCGTCTTTGGTTGTAGTTCGCATAGGGCTCAATTTAAAGGGAATGCATTTGAAAAACATACCAGCTTAACCAAAACAGGTTTTACCCAAGAAAAGCTAGATTCCCTCAACAACTTTATAAAACAAAAACTAACCACCACATCAATGGTGGTGCTTAAGGATGGCAAGGTGTTGTTTGAGTATGGCGATGTTACTGAAATTAGTTTCATTGCCTCATGTAGAAAAAGCATTTTGAGTATGCTGTATGGTAAATATGTCGAAAATGGAACGATTGACCTGAATGAAACTATTGGAGAAGTAGGGATTGATGAAGATATGGGGTTAACAGCGCTAGAAAAAACCGCCACTGTACATGATATTATAAACTCACGTTCGGGGGTTTTTCTAGAGCCGGTAAATGGCGGTTATGATAAGGAGAATATCTTAAAAAGAGGCTCCGTAAAACCAGGAGAGTATTTTGTTTACAACAATTGGGACTATAATGTGGCGGGTTCTATTTTTGAAATAAAAACAGGCAAAAACATCTATAAAGCCATGGAAGAACAGCTGGCTATCCCGCTTGGGTTTCAAAATTGGAACATCAAAAACCAAAAAAAGAAATACAAAAGAAGTAAATCAAGACACCCAGCCTACCACATGTACCTTTCTGTACTTGATATGGCCAAAATTGGACAGTTAATGCTTAATAGGGGGAAATGGAATGGGAAGCAACTTATCTCAGAAAAGTGGATAGATCAAATGTTAACAGTGGTAACACCAGTAGAAACAGTGAATAAAAGGTATAAACGAAACAAAAAAAGCGCTTTTCAATTTGCCTATGGTAATATGTGGTGGTTAGTGGATAATATCAAACAACATCCAGATTTTAAAGGAGCTTACCATGCATCGGGATGGGGCGGACAGTTTATAACCGTCATTCCCAAATTAAATATGGTGATAGCCCATAAACACAAGGTGCCCAAGTTGGTATTGTGGGGCTTGAAAAGAGGAAACGATGTTCCAGGTTGGCAATATTGGCAATTGCTTTACGACTTTCTCAGAACGGATGCAAGCAATACCATCACCAAACAAGAGAAAAAATAATGGATGATGCACTCAATCGTTATTGATGATTTGATTTTGATAGCTATTTTGTGGAAGTATAGACAGAAAGAAGTCACTCGAGAGGGTGGCTTTTTTTGTTTTAGAAGCATGTAGATTGGGGAGAGTGGCTACATTATTCTGCGAAGCGACGCAAAACAGTGGATATAGACTGTCGACCGTGGACTGAAAACCAAACAAAACTACCAACTACTGACTACCCACTCCCAACTATTAACTAAAAAAACTACGAATCCCGTTTCCAGACGTCATATACTTTTTCTTGTTGAGGACGATTGGCAGGGATTTCGGTGAGCGGTGCTACTATTTTGAGGGTATCGTGACAATCTTTAGGCAGTGCTTGGTAAAGTTGGGTACCTTTGGTTTTCCAAGCCAACATTTGGTCGCTTACTTGGCTTACGATCTTGGCTGGGTTGCCTGCAATGATGCTACGCTTCGGGTAATGCCCTTTTTTCACAAAACTGAGCGCACCTACGATACATTCTTCCTCTACGATGACCTCATCCATTACAACCGCATTCATTCCCACCAATACATTTTGACCGATAATGGCCCCATGGATAATGGCGCCGTGCCCAATATGAGCCCCTTCTTTCAACAATACCGTGGTACCTGGAAACATATGAATGGTGCAGTTTTCTTGTACATTGCAGCCATCTTCTATCACAATGGCTCCCCAGTCTCCTCGAATGGCGGCTCCCGGCCCAATGTATACATCTTGGCCAATGACCACATTGCCAATGACCGAAGCTTGAGGATGTACAAACGAAGAAGGATGTACCACAGGAATAAAATCTTTGAATTCGTAAATCATAATGAAGTTTTTTTAGTTTTAAAGTCGATAGTCAATGGTCCATAGTCCACAGTTTCTTTAGTTGGGAGTTGGTAATAATTGAGTGAAAAATGTAAAACGTAAAGTGGACGCTTCGCGCAACAATCTAACCATAGAGCAATGAGCGCAGCGGAACAATAGAATAAAATAGTCCACAGGCGACGGTCCATAGTCCAGAGTAGCGCAAAGCGAGACAAATTAATAATCGCCTTGCGCAGCCATTTAACAATGTAACAATGAGCCGAAGGCGGAACAATAGAACAATTCAATTCTTGGCCAAAGCCTGTTTGGTGAAGTCAGAAAGCACCAGGCGTCCACTCATTTCGGCTCGCTTCTCGAGTAAGGTGTCCCAATCTTCGTGTCCTTCCCAAAATACCTGCTTAAGCATTGCCTGAGCGGCCGGATTGGTAGACAACAAATAATTGGCAAGTTTGGCTACCCCTTCGTCTAGTTGGGTAGTATTCTCAAATACTTCGGCATACAAACCTTTGGCTCGAGCCCATTCCGCTGTTTTTAGTTCATTGGCCTGTATCGCCAACTGACTCATGGCCGAAAGACCTATTTTACGACTCACCGCTGGGCCTACCACAAAAGGGCCAATGCCTACATTCAATTCGCTGAGTTTGATGGCGGCGTATTGGGTAGCCAAGCAATAATCTACTGCTGCGGCCAATCCTACCCCTCCGCCAATGGCTTTGCCTTGCACTCTACCAATGATGAGTTTGGGGCATTTGCGGCAAGCATTGATCACTTGGGCAAAACCCATGAAAAATTGCTTACCGGTAGCAAAATCATTGATAGCCACCAACTCATCGAAACTGGCTCCAGCGCAAAAAGTACGTTCCCCACCACTTTTTAGAATAATGACTTGTACCTCGGGGTTTTGCCCTGCTTGTTGGATAGCCTGAGCTAATTGGGCTAGAATGGCTCCCGGCAAGGAGTTGTGTTTGGGATGGAAAAACGCAACCTCTAGCAAGCCTTTTTTTATAAATTGGGATTTTACGTATGGCACCTCCATAGACAATATTTGATTATTGAGTGAATAAAATAGGACCACGTTGTAGCATCATAGAGCAACGTAGCCCTATAACCAAAGATTAAGAAAGCAATCCAAATTGCTCGAAGTGATGCTGAAAGTGCTTTTGACAATACAGTTTCCACTCGTAATGGTTGAGTTGCCCAAACGTGGGGTTGAAAGCCCTGAATTCAGCGTCGTTTTTAAATGCAGCTTCTACTTCTTGTAAACTCTTGATGAAGGTCTCTTTGGCTTCTTCTAACGAACCAAAACGCAAGTCTTCGGTTTCGCCTTTTTTCAGGATGGCCAATGAGTGGTTCCGGGGCATTTTGTGATAGTTGTACAAACTTTCGGTAAACTTATCTACTTTATTGGCTGGGGTGATCATGTCTACTTGGAGTTTACCCAACGCCAATTGATTGAAATATTCTAAATGCTCTACCATGTGTTGAGGAGTCATGATTCCCCATTGGGCCGGAGTATCTTCGGTGAGCCCAAGTAAGTAGTGTTCTACCTTGGCAATGGGAAATGCCTCAAAAGGAGATTTTTTTTGTACCAAGGTGAGAATGGTAGCAAAGGCAACCAACTCTTGCGCTTGATCAAACAGTTCTACGTACCACTTGACTACCCCCGAAGGATGTTCTTTTCCTTTGCTGTCCCGGTCAATTTTTTCCTTACAAGTAAGTCGTACCTGAATGGTGTCATTGTGATAAATGGGGCGGATAAAGCGGCAAGTGTCCAAACCATAATTGGCCCCCACTGGTCCTTTGGCCGGATTGACAAACAAACCGGCTGCGGCAGCCAGTAAGAAATAACCATGGGCGGCTCGTTGTTCAAAAATACTGCCCTCTAACGAAGTGATATCGGTATGGGCATAGAAAACATCCCAAGTAAGGTTGGCAAAATTTTGAATGTCTGAATCAGTAATCGTTCGCTTATGGGTAAGTAGCGACATGCCCGGCTGTATATCTTCAAAATGATATTTAAAAGGATGTTTTTCGGCCTCTACTACCTTGGCGCCCGGCTGATAAATGCCCGTAATGGCAGTAAGCGTAGTAGGTGTTCCTTGTACAGCACAACGTTGCAGGTAATGTTTGATGCCTCGCATTCCTCCCATTTCTTCACCTCCTCCAGCGCGCCCAGGGCCTCCGTGTACCAACGAGGGCAGGGGAGAACCGTGCCCAGTACTTTGTTTGGCATTTTCTCGGTTGAGTACCAAGATACGCCCATGATGGCTGGCCGCCCCGATTACAAATTCTCGAGCAATGTGGTTGTCATAAGTAGCAATAGAGCAACACAACGAGCCTTTGCCCATTTGGGCCAACTCTACCGCTTGATCCAGGTCTTGATAAGGCATAATGGTACTTACGGGGCCAAAAGCTTCTATTTCGTGTACTCCGGTATTTTGATAAGGATTTTTTTCCAGCAATACAATGGGGCTTAAAAAGGCGCCCTTGTGCAGATCGGCATCTATCAAGTTGAGTTCCTCCAAATTGCCATACACAATATCTGCTGTTTTAGAAAGTTCGCCTACCCGCTCCCTTACTTCGGCTACTTGACTTTTGCTGGCCAAGGCGCCCATTCTTACCCCTTCGGCAGTAGGGTTGCCAATCCCTATTTTGCTCAATTCTTTGCCCAAGGCAATTTGCACATCTTCTACCAGATGCTCAGGCACAATGACCCGACGGATGGCAGTACATTTTTGCCCACACTTTACCGTCATTTCTTTGCGTACCTCTTTGATAAAAAGTTTGAATTCTGGGGTGCCTGGTTGCGCATCAGGGCCCAAAACAGCACAGTTCAGACTATCGGCTTCCATATTGAAAGGGACGGCTTCATCAATGATGCGCGAGTGGGCCTTGAGCATTCTACCAGTATCGGCCGAACCAGTGAAAGTAACCACATCTTGTGATTCCACGGTATCTAAAATACTACGCGCCGAGCCACAAATCAATTGCAAAGCACCCTCGGGCAAAATACCCGAAGCAATGATTTCTCGTACAACGGCTTCAGTCAAGTAAGCCGTATCGGTAGCAGGTTTGACTACTGCGGCTACCCCCGCCATCCAGTTTACTGCGCACTTTTCTAACATGCCCCATACCGGAAAATTATAAGCATTGATATGAATGGCTACTCCTCGTTTGGGTACCATAATGTGTTGGGCGGCAAAGTTTCCTCCCCTCGATAAATCTACCAAATCGCCATCTACATGAAAGCTTTGACTAGTAAAATCTTTGCGTAAAGAAGCATTGGCAAATAAATTCCCAAAACCCCCTTCAATATCTACCCAGCTATCGGCTCGGGTGGCCCCTGTTTTATAACTTACTTCGTAAAACTGTTCCTTTCTTTTGGTAAGATACAAAGCCAGTTTTTTGAGCATACGACCCCTTTCCTGAAAAGTCATCTTGCGTAGGGTAGGACTCCCAGTTTTACGGCCATAAGTCAATATGTCGCCAAAATCCAGTCCTTGAGTAGTAGCCGTGGCCACCATTTCACCCGTAACTGCATTGTAAAGGGGCTTGCCTTCTCCGTCCCCTTCTACCCAGTGGCCTAGTATATAATTTCCTAATTTTGTCATAATATTTTCGATTGAGCTTTTTGTCTTATTTCATACTACTAGACATTTTTCGTTTGTGGAAACACAAACGAAGGCGGCAAAATTTAACAGAATCGGCAGTGTCTTCACTGCTCACT
>CALDJV010001048.1 GCA_937899305.1 uncultured Cytophagaceae bacterium | reverse complement strand
ATCCCCTTTTTTTTACCAATAATAATTCACAGTATTTGGCGAACATGTTACTGGAAGCATCTTTTCTAAAGCAAGCCAAAGACAAAAGAATAAAAAACTAGAGGAATAAAAGGCTCAATTCATATTTTGAGACTTACTTATTCAAGAAACAATGGTATTACTAAATGTAAAATAGCGGCTAGTTGAGCCGCTATTTTGTTGGGTTTATAAAAGTTGTAATGTATTCAATGTTTAATACTTAAGTGTTTGATAATCAGTATTTAGATTGAGATTTGTTTACCTGTGTTCTTTCAGAAATATCATTAGGGAAACAGGTTTTGAGTTACTCTACCCTACTATTTTTCGCCCTGATTTGTGTCTCCACAAATCAAACCGTCCACAAGCATAAAAAACGACTTCTTTTAGAGTTTCGATCGGTTGGTGAAGACACACAACCGAGGCGAGGACGGTACTTTAAAAAAAAGCTGGGTAGAGTAGTTTTGAGTGATTACCTCACTACATTCAAATCCATTAGTCCCACTTCCAGCAACATTTCTGCAAAACGAGTGCCATGAATCAGGAGAATGTTTTCTTCTTGGGCCAGTTTTACACAAGCTTCGGTATATTGATTGGCCGACGAAATTACCCAGGCCACCTTGGCGTAGCCATCATCCATCGATTCTTTGTTTTGCCGATAGGCTTTGATTTGTTTTACCGCCCAATCGTCGGTTTCAGAAGCCACCTTATGAAACTTTACCTGGGCATAAATACTGGTTTTGATAGATTCAAATACGGCGACCACATCTGCATCGGCATCTCGTTCTCCATTTTTGTCCTTAGCATTTTTTGGGGGAATGTATACCTCCGATGCCCCACATTTTTCAAAGTAAAATTTTACCAAGTGTTCAAACTTATCAGGGGTCAACTGTGAGGTAATGAGATTGAGGATTTCAGAAGGGTATTTTTCCATAATCTGGGCGTGCAAATTGATGGGCTTTCCTTGTTTGAATGCGTCCACAGCCTGATCTACACTTTCTTTCAGGTCGTCAATCAGGGCATTGGTCATGCGCATTTTCATGCGAGCCGTGAGCGCCGTATCCGCATAATCTTTTCGTGATATCTCCACCGCAATGGGTTTTACTTTCCAATAAAAACCCAAGTCAATGAAAGTGTAATCTTCTTCCTGTTTTGTTTCTGCTGGTTTTTCTTGTTTTGCTTCTTTTTGTTTTTTGGGCACCACATACAAGCCCCCCTCATACAACGTCAATGGGTTGCCGTGCCAATCGGTAAGTGTTTCCACTGAGAGGCTCGAAATGGGCCTGGGTTGTTCCGAAACCAACTCATATACCGAGAAAGTACCACCCCAAGTAGGAACAATCACCCGGTCTCCTTGTTTAAAACCTTCCGTAAATCGCCACAGGTTATGTCGGGTGCGTGGCCGATACTCCCATATTTTGTCAAAGTAGCTTTCCAGTACAGGCCATTTTTCCGACCAATGTGCTGGTTTGACCATGTCGTCGATGAACGCTTGAGTAGCAAAAGCCGAAAAACCGATGGTGAGTATGTTGTTGTCCAGTAAAGGATAAGCCACCTCAGCGTGGTGTGAGATGCGATGTAGCCAGTAATGCATATGTCTTGTTGTTTTTTGATTGGATAAAGGTATGGGAATTTATGGAATCATGACTCCCCAATTTTGGGGATTTAATTGGTAACTGAATTTTTTTGTCTTGACAAACACATCCGTTTATACTGATTTACTTGATTACAAGAAGTTACTTTGGCGAGTGAATATGCATCTGGAATAGTAGATTTTGTGAATTGTACGACGTGTAAAAATAACGGGAATTTTAGTGACTACATTTTTTGTTGTACATTAGGGCTTTATCGCGCGAAATAAGCGATATAAAAATTGAAATCTGGATAAAGTTCAAAACACTATAAATATACTGCACAAAATTAGAATGATCTGGTTTTGTACACCAACGTAAATTTTAAGACTAAAGGAAAATTATATGGGTAGATATAATGCATATTTAAAAGAAATTGAAGAGAGAAAAGGCCAAGGTTTACATCCTAAACCCATTGACGGAGCCGAGCTATTGAGTGAGGTCATTGCGCAAATCAAAGATTTGGGTAATGCGCATCGGGAAGACTCTCTGCATTTCTTTATTTATAATGTGTTGCCAGGTACCACGAGTGCTGCTGGTGTCAAAGCAACGTTTTTAAAGGAAATCATCTTGGGTGAAGCGGTTGTAGAAGAAATATCACCTGCTTTTGCCTTTGAGCAATTATCACATATGAAGGGAGGTCCTTCAATCAAAGTATTGTTGGATTTGGCCTTGGGCGAAGACGCTGCCATTGCAAGCGAAGCGGCTAAAGTCCTGAAAACGCAGGTGTTTCTTTACGAAGCAGACATGGAGCGACTGGAGGAGGCCTTCAAGAAGGGGAGTCAAATAGCTAAAGACATTATTGAAAGTTATGCCCAGGCCGAGTTTTTTACAAAACTTCCTGATATAGATGAAGAAATCAAAATAGTGACTTTTGTTGCTGGAGTAGGGGATATCTCTACTGATTTGCTTTCGCCAGGAAGTGACGCCCACTCCCGATCAGACCGAGAGTTGCATGGACAGTCTATGTTTGAGCATAACAAGGAACAGCAAAAAGCCTTATTGGAGCTCCAGGAGCAGCATCCTGATAAAAGGGTGATGTTGATCGCCGAGAAGGGCACCATGGGGGTAGGTTCCTCGAGAATGTCAGGGGTAAACAACGTGGCATTGTGGATTGGAAAGCAGGCCAGTAAATATGTTCCTTTTATCAATATTGCGCCAGTAGTAGCTGGAACCAACGGAATTTCACCAATTTTTCTTACTACAGTAGGCGTAACGGGCGGTATTGGACTAGACCTTAAAAACTGGGTGAAGAAATACGATGAAAATGGTGAGTTGGTAGTAGACGAGGAGGGAGAGCCTATTTTAGAGCAAGCCTATTCGATAGATACTGGTACGGTGCTTACCATCAATACCAAAACCAAGAAATTGTACAATGGTGACCAGGAACTCATGGATATTTCTTCTGCGTTTACGCCCCAGAAGATGGAATTCATGAAGGCAAGTGGTTCGTATGCCATTGTATTTGGTAAAAAGCTTCAGGCATTTGCGGCAAAAACTTTGGGCATAGAGATTCCTCCGGTATTTGCGCCATCCAAAGAAATTTCTCACGAAGGGCAAGGATTGACTGCGGTAGAAAAAATCTTTAATAAAAACGCCGTAGGTACTTCAGGTGCAGTATTGCACGCGGGCTCTTACGTAAGGGCAGAAGTAAACATTGTTGGTTCTCAGGATACCACGGGGTTGATGACTTCTCAGGAATTGGAGATGATGGCCGCAACGGTGATTTCACCCATAGTAGATGGCGGGTACCAATCGGGTTGTCATACGGCTTCGGTTTGGGACTTAAAGTCTCAGGAAAATATTCCAAGGTTGATGAAGTTTATGAACGACTTTGGTTTGATTACCGGGCGTGACCCCAAACATGAGTACCATCCATTGACCGACGTAATTCATAAAGTGCTCAATGACATCACCATAGACGACTGGGCCATCATCATTGGTGGAGATTCGCACACCCGTATGTCAAAAGGAGTTGCCTTTGGGGCGGATTCGGGTACTGTGGCCCTTGCTTTGGCTACTGGAGAAGCATCTATGCCTATTCCTGAGTCGGTAAAGGTAACTTTCAAGGGTACTATGAAAGACCACATGGACTTTAGAGATGTGGTACACGCTACTCAGTCTCAAATGCTGAAAAAGTTCAAGGGAGAAAATGTATTCCAAGGTAGAATCATCGAAGTTCACATCGGAACATTGCCTTCTGACCAAGCTTTTACTTTCACTGACTGGACCGCCGAAATGAAAGCCAAGGCTTCTATTTGTATTTCTGAGGATGACACGCTCATTGAATCACTGGAGATTGCCAAAGGCCGAATCCAGATTATGATTGACAAGGGAATGGACAATGAAAAACAAGTGTTGCAAGGCTTGATTGACAAAGCAAACAAAAGAATCGCTGAGGTGAGATCAGGTGAAAAACCTCCACTTACCCCCGATGAAAATGCCCAATACTACGCAGAGTTTGTGGTAGATTTGGACATCATTGATGAGCCAATGATTGCTGACCCGGATGTAAACAACGAGGACGTATCGAAACGTTATACCCACGATACTATCCGAGAACTGTCTCATTATGAAGGCGACAAGCACGTAGATCTTGGTTTTGTGGGTTCTTGTATGGTACACAAAGGAGACATCAAGATTGTGTCTAAAATGCTCAAAAACCTGGAAGAACAGCAGGGAAAGGTAGAGTTTAAGGCTCCTTTGGTAGTAACGGCTCCCACTTACAACATCATTGATGAACTCAAGGAAGAAGGAGACTGGGAAATGCTACAGAAGTATTCTGGCTTTGAGTTTGACGATGCTGCGCCCAAAAATGTTGCCCGTACTGAATACGATAATATTTTGTATTTAGAGAGACCTGGTTGCAACCTTTGTATGGGTAACCAAGAAAAGGCCGAAAAAGGAGATACTGTAATGGCTACTTCTACGCGCTTGTTTCAAGGGCGGGTAGTAAAAGATTCGGATCGTAAGAAAGGAGAATCTTTGCTGGCTTCTACCCCGGTGGTAGTGCTTTCGGCCATCTTGGGTAGAACACCTACCATTGAGGAATACAAGGCGGCAGTGAAAGGCATCAAGCTGACTCAGTTTGCTCCTCCGCTTAAGAAAATGACCACCAAACCAACTCCTGGTCATCAGATTTCTTACTAGTATGAAATCAATATTGTAACGTTTTCAAATACGTTGATAAATTAAAAATGGCTACTTGGCATTTGCTAGGTAGCCATTTTTTCATGTTGTGTTTCCTCAAAGTGTTTAAAAAACTACTATGTTTTCCTTTCTAGCGAAAGCGTCCGCTTGTGATCAGGTACAAAGGGTTTAATCGTATATTTATGATATATATAGGGGGGCTGTTCTTCGTTATTCGGAGTTCGTTGATCGATATTCAAAATTTTCTTTCTAGCGTGAACGTCCGCTTGTGATCAGGTACAAGAGGCACAAGCGGACGCTTGAGCCAGAGTAGGGCATGCCTAAGTAAAAACCAGCATAAACCACCACAAAAAAGCCAGAAGAAGGATGTGGTGGCATACACTGGTGATAAAACATTTGATACTTATTTGAAAAGGATGATGGTTGCAAGGTAGGGCCAATTCAGGCAAAATAAATCATCAAAATTGGCCATTTGTAGGGCCCTCGCTAATGAGGAAAATAAAATCATCACTTCTGAGGAGGTAAAAAAATCATTATTTCTGTTGATTTGTGTGAGCAACAAAACTCCGAATTTTGAACCAATAAATCATTCATTCACATAACCCAATTATTCAAATGAGAAATACTGATATTTTATTATTCCAACCTGGCTTTTTGACCCAGGAAGTATGTTACAACTATGGTGGAGGAGAAACTGGCGGTGGTAACGATAATGGAGGGGCGAGTGATCGTCCTGCGCCAAATCGTGAAGACGAACAAACTACGCCAGATCGTGAAGATGAGCAAAATGGCCAGTAGTGATTAAACATCAAGCCCAGATTCACCCAGTTCACGGCGTATCTGGGCTTGTAACTCATGTCATTATGATTGAAACCAGTATTGTGATTTGTTTTTTTACGAAAAAATATTTAATTAATGATCAAACATTTCCTCCTGATTTATAAAAAATATTCCCTTATGAAAATCCTTTTGAAAAGCTTTGCCATTTATTTACTCTTTTGGGTAAACATTGCTTATGCCCAATCTGATCAACGCGCGCAAGAATTAAAAAGAAAGCTTGCTGAGCAATCTGCACCAGACACCAGCCGATTTTTAGCTTTAGATGATTTAATCTGGCATTACCGAAACAAAGATTTTATCCAGGCTAAGCATTATGCCCAGGAAGCGCTTCAGTTGGCCCAAAAAATAGGTTATCAGAAAGGGCTGGCGGTGGCATACGTTCGTTTGGGGTTGATTTATCACAACCAAGCCAAGTATGATTCAGCGCTGTATTATTGCCAAAAATCGCTCAAAATAGAAGAAAAAATCAATCATGTATATGGCATGGCTCGTGCCAAAAACGAAATAGGCATTGTATACATGCTGGATAAAAAGTATAAGAAAGCCATCGCTTATTTCAATGAAAGCATTGCCCATCACGAAAGTATCAATCAACGCTCAAAAACGGCTACCAAAAAAACAAATTTAGGGACTTGCTATAAAGATTTAGGTGATTATCAAAAAGCCATTCAATACCACCTGGAGGCCATTGACTTGTACAAGAATAAAACAACTGGGCAAATTGGCGTATCATACTTGGGATTGGGTACGCTTTATCAAAAAACCAATCATTTCAATACCGCTTATGAGTATTTGATGAAGGCGCTTGAGGTGTTCCAAAAGGAAAATAACCAGCTTTTTTTGGCAAAAACCTATCATGAACTAGGGCTTATTCTTTACAATCTGGGAGATGACGCCAAAGCCGTTGAGTATTATCAGCAAAGCCTCAACTATAAGAAGAAATTAAAAACTGATCAGAACATCCAGATTACTTACAATAACTTGGCTCAGGTATACATCGAGCAAGCTAAATTTGCCAAAGCCCGAAAGTGGTTGGACCAAAGCCTTGAGCTGGCCGCCCAAAAAAAAGACACCTTGGCATTGGTCTTGGCTTATAACAATCTTGGGATGCTCCATTGTGGGTTGGGGCAATACCAGGAGGCCATCGCCCCGCTTACTAAAGCGCTGTTGTTTTCGGAGAAATTATCAGAAAAATACATTCAAAAAAAAGCTTTCAGAAATATTAGCCTTGCTTACAGTCGTCTGGGCAATTACCGAAAGGCGTTTGAATACTACCAACAGTTTAATGGAGCTAAGGATAGCTTGGAAGCCAGTTTTCGACAGGCAATGGACCTGAAGGATGCTTACCAGAAACAGAAGCAAAAGAGTGAAATCTTAAAAAAAAACCAAACTATTCAGCAAAAAGAACTTGCTCGAGTTCAAGAGGTTTCCCGTCGTCGACAACTCTTCAATTATTTCTTAGGCGCGAGTTTGTTTTTGCTATTCATTGCGGTGATCGCCATCGTGAGAAATTACCAAGCCCGCCAAAATGTTCGGAAACGGCAAGACAAAATAGATGAGTTGCTAGACGAACAAGAGTTCATTGCGTTGAGCAAAATGCTCGAAGGTCAGGAACAAGAACGAGACCGCATCGCTCAGGATTTACACGACCGCTTGGGCAGTATGTTGTCTATGGTGCAGCTTCATTTTGGGGCATTGAAAGAGACCCCCGAAACTGCCCAAGTACAAGAGGCACCCCAATACCAAAAAGCAACCCAACTGCTAGACAATGCTTGCGAAGAGGTGCGTAAAGTAGCCCATGACATCTCGTCTAGTTTGCTCCGGAAATTTGGTCTCCTTTCGGCCCTTTCGGATTTAAAAGACAACCTGGAACAAACCAACTCCTTACAAATAGATTTGATTGACAATGGCTTTGATAATCAACGGCTACCTGCCAACTACGAAACACAAATTTACCGGATTGTGCAGGAAATGGTCAGCAATGTGCTCAAACATGCCCAAGCCCGTCGATTAGAAATCCAACTATTGTGGACTGAAGAAAATCTGCACATCAGTGCCTATGACGATGGCAGGGGATTCAACATACAAAAACTGGAGGAAGAAAAAAGCGGAATGGGACTACGTGGGATAGAATCGAGGGTAAAAGGTTTGTATGGAGAATGTAAAATAGATTCGACTGAGGGAAAAGGAACGACCATTATGATCGACTTACCCATATAAATGAAAACACTGCTTACTTTAGCTTTAGTCAAAATGTCTAGCAGTATGATAAATGACGTACTCACATCCACCAAACAAATATGCAAACAATGGAAGATAACACACGCAAAATAAAAATTATGTTGGCCGACGATCACCACGTAGTATTGGATGGTTTGACGGCGCTTATTAAAGCAACTGATGATTTAGAGGTAGTAGAAGTGGCCTACAATGGACATCATGCCCTCAAAATTCTGGAAACGCACCAAATAGATGTGGCAGTGCTGGATATAGAAATGCCCGTGATTGATGGCTTGAAAGCCACTAAAGAAATCAAGGCCAAGTACCCCGATATCAAAGTGTTGATTTTGACAATGTACAACAATGAGCGATTCATCAAAGAAATCATCAAATCGGGTGCTTCGGGATATATCTTAAAAAACAAAGGCGGCAATGAACTCACTGAGGCCATTCGCGCAGTACATCGGGGAGAAGAATACTTTACCCAATCGGTAACCGATACTTTGATTGAGGGCTTACGAAAGAAAAAGAAGGGAAGTTTTACCCCCAAACTCACCACACGAGAAAAGGAGGTATTGTTCCTGATTGTAGAAGGAAACAGCAGTCGGGAGATTTCTGAGAAGCTATTCATTGCAGGTACTACAGTAGAAACCCATCGCCGAAATCTGATTGAGAAATTGGGGGTGAAGGGAACCAAGGGGCTGATTAGGCACGCGATAGAGCATAATTTGTTGAACGAGTGATTTTCGATGGCTTGTTTTTGCAAATGTGATAGTTTAATTATTGTATTTTTCTATTGTTACATTGCTCCGCTGCGCTCATTGTTAAATGGTTTTATTGTTAAATTGTTCCGCTTCGCTTATTGTTAAATGGTTGCGCAAAGCGTTATACTAATTATTAGTTTTTGATGATTGATTTATTTGTACCGCTTTGCGCTACTATGGACTATTGACCATCGACTATGGACTAAAGAATCTATGGACTCAAAAGCAAAAAACTACCAACTCCTAACTAAAAAGACTATGGACTATGGACTGTCGACTGTGGCCTAAATAAAACTACCAACTAAATAATGAAGCCAAAAAAACAAAAACTCCGTGCCC
>CALDJV010001047.1 GCA_937899305.1 uncultured Cytophagaceae bacterium | reverse complement strand
ATCGGCCTCTCCCTTGCGGATCAAGTCCTTGGCGGGCATATTCAGTTTTTTCAACAAATCAGTCAATTCTTCCTTGCTGGGTGGGGTTTTTAAGTATTCTATAGTTTCAAATTCCAATCCCTTTTCTTTCAATAAATTATAACTATCGCGGCTTTTGGCGCATCGGTTGTTATGGTATATTTTCATTGTAATGAAGATTTATCTTTTTCAAATTTGACGGCTTGAAGGTAGACAAATAGAGAGAAATTGCAAAATATGATCAGGGCCTGTTCGTGGATACTGTGCCAGGTTGCAACCTTGTAAAAAACGAAAGGCACGAGGTTCTATAAGTAAGTTTGAAGTGATTTTTTTACTTTAAGAACCAACGTTATGAAACTAAAAATATGTATTACCTTGCTGGGGGTGACTCTGGTTGCTCAACTACAAGCGCAAAAAAAGGATTCGTGCAATTACGGTAATGCTAAAGTCATTTGCATTGATTTTAAAAACAAAAAAATTGGTCAGCTCCCTCAAAAGATGAATCAGGGCGATTTTTATCAATTGAGAATTGAAAACATCAACCAAAATCGATGGAAGGTTGCTTTGACCTCCAAAGATTCTATTCTTGATACGTCAAAGAGTCTGCCCAAATTTGGAGACGTGAAGCTAGACGCCATTACCCAGTTGGTCGGTAGTTTACAAGACATTACCTCAAGCACCTTGGCGGTTCAAGAAGAGGTGAAAACGATATTTCAAGAGGGATCTTTGTTGGATCTGAAGAAGTCTGCCATCATTTCACCTCATGATCGGGTAGGAGAGCTGTTGAACCAGGAAAAAAAGACCCTGGAAAATTATTTGAAAGCGCAAAAGGACTTGTTGGGAGCAATTGATCAGATCAAGTTTGATATTGGAATCAAACAACTGGCGGGAGTAGACCAAAATGGTCAAGTTACCAGCAGTGTTGACTTCAGCGATGTCCTGAAAAAAATAATTGAGCTGCGAAAAAAAGTGGATGCCCTGTACTTGAAAATAAAAAAAGCACAAGAACGCTATGAGGCGATGTCTAAAAAAGAGCGCCCAATCATTGTGAAGCACCCAGACCTGAAGAAAGCGGATGAGACCCTAAAAAAAAGTTACAGCCAGTTTTTGACCACCACCCTCAAAATCAAAGAAGACATCAATGCTGACAAAGCCATTGCGCTGTTGAAAAGCGCCCTGTTTGTAAGAAATAAAAAAGAACCTTATCTATCAATGCCGATCCAGTTCAATGGAGACCAGGCTGAAGTCAAAGTTAATTTTACCCCACGCAAGGAAGAATTCAATCTGGATGCATACGAAATGTCGTTCCGTTTTCCAACCCAGAAACATTTTTATTGGTCGGTGGGTGCCTCGTTTTATTTGGCCAATTTGAGCGATGAACGTTTCTCTAGCCGTGATAGCAGTGGGGTATTTCGATTGGTAGCAGAAGAGAACCAAGGCTTTGAGATAGGGACCGCTTCGTTGTTGAGATTTGGTTATAAAAATGTGTTGGGAATTCAAGACGTGGGGTTTCATGGAAGTTTGGGCGTGGGCGTCTCTATTGCCGAAAATATAAGGCCAAGGATTTTGACCGGGGTAGGCTTTGCTTTTGGGAAAAAACACAGTTTTACGGTAGATTTTGGAGGCATTGTGGGTTTTGTCAGCCGCAAAAGCAATGCATTTGAAGTAAACGAAACCTTTGCCTCCAAGCCCGAAAATGTCACAATTACCCAACTGGCAGTAGGTGGTTTTGTAGCATTGGGTTATTTGTTTAAATTTTGAAAATTTGCCTTGGCTTGCCCTCAACCAAAGCGATTGAGCATGGCCTTGGTAAACTCATGGTAAATCAAAAAGGTCGAAAACCACAAAGCACTTAATTTGCTTCTTTTTTGTCGCAGTTTGGTTTTTCGGCCTTTGGCCAAGCGAATGATCTGGTGAGCATAAAAACCACCCTCAGCAGCGGAGTCAAATGCTTTGATGCCCGTGCGCAAGACCAGGTTTTCTAGTTTGTCTACTTTGTTGTCCAAAAAACCAGCAATTTGGTCTAGATTGGTAATAAAAGGACGGGCCATGCCTATGCAATCCAACTCTTGATTGGCGAGGGCCTGATTGCAAAAGTCGAAAGAGCGAAAACCACCCGTAATCAATAACGGAAGCTGGCTCACCGCCCGTACTTTTTTCGAAAACTCCAGAAAATAAGCCTCTCGTTGGCGGGTACTTTCTTTTATTTGGGGCGTATTTGAAGCTTGTTCTTCGTTCATCTCAAAAAAAACCAATTTCTCATAAGTACCTCCCGAAATTTCCAACAAATCAATTTTCCCATTCAACATGCGAATCACCTCCAGAGATTCTTCTTCGGTAAAACCTCCCCGCTGAAAATCCGAAGAGTTGAGCTTGACCCCAATCGGAAAGCGAGGTCCTACTGCTTCACGGATTTGCTGGATGATGGTCATAAGCAAGCGACTACGGTTTTCTAGGTTTCCACCCCATTGGTCGGTACGGAGATTGGTATGAGGAGATAGAAATTGACTCAATAAATAGCCGTGGGCCGCATGAATCTGAATTCCGGTAAACCCTGCTTCTTGGCAGATTTTAGCTGTTTTGACAAACCCCTCAATTACTGCCTCAATATCGGTCTCTGTCATTGCTTTGGGCTTGCCAAAAAGACCCAGCTGACGTAGTTTTACTTCGGAAGGAGCCTTGGGGCGCCTGGTACAAAACTTATTGGTTTGTCGTCCTGCGTGTGAAATTTGGACCCATACCTGATTGTCCCCATTTTTAGCCGCCGCAGCCCAAGCTTTCATTTGGGGTAAAATGCGTTCGTCAGCAGCGTGTATATTCCCGGCCGATTCCAGATGAACGTGATCTACAATGACATTACCCGTAATGAGCAATCCAGCTCCAGTAGCGGCCCATTGCTTATACAAACGATGGTGTTTTTCGTTGGGCTCTAGTTTATTGTTACTTACCCGTTCGGTCATGGCAGATTTGACCAAACGGTTCTTGAGTATGACACCACAGGGCAACTCGAGGGACGTTTTGAGGTAGTTTTTCTTCATATGATAAAATGTGTAATCGAGTAATTTGGTCTTTGATTTGAATCAAAATTAGTACTTGAATACTAATTTTAATATAAATTTAGTATATTTGATCTAAATATTGGCGAAATAATGAAACTTAAGGAAAAAATATTACTAAAAGCGGTAGCGTTATTCAACGAACGAGGCATTGCCAATGTGTCGCCCAATCAGATTGCTTCTGCCTTGAAGATCAGTTCAGGCAACCTCACTTATCACTACAAGACCAAGGCGATACTGATGCAAACCATTTATGAAAGAATGCATACCGAAACCTTAGATTACCTTGATTTTGAAGGATACCTTACCCTCGATGCTTTTAGAAAAAGTATGATGAAGTTTCAGCAATTTCAACAAAAGTACCGCTTCTTTTTGCACGATATGGTTTTCATTACCCGTAATTACCCTGCTGTAGCCAAGATGTACGAAGCCTCGAATCAGCAACGATTGCAACAGGGCAGAAAACTATTTGATTATTACATTGCTACTGGGCGGGTGCTTCCCGAAAGGGATGGAATCAACTACGATTTTTTTATTTTAAATGTGTGGATGGTAGGCGCTTTTTGGGCAACTCAGGAGACCATATTGACCGCTCCTGTGGCCATGACCAAGCCCACTAATATGGTGGAAATGGTTTGGCATATGTTGCTGCCTTACCTGACTGAAAAGGGAAAAGAAGAATATTTTCAGATTTTAAAATTTTGTAAATCAGAAGAGTAATCTGATTGGTCTAAAATTGAGAAACATCAATTACTACATCACAATAAAATTATTTCAAAATGGCAGTATTAAACCCTCCCGGAATCGAGAAAATGATTTCGTACCCTAATTTTGACAGCATAGAGCAAAAGCGACACTACCTTAAAAGAATATTGACGGGCGCTTTTCGCATTTTTGGTAAGTTTGGTTTTGCCGAAGGTGTTGCTGGGCACATTACCTGCCGAGATCCTGAGCATACCGATTGTTTTTGGGTCAATCCTTTTGGGGTGTCGTTCCGACGCATGAAAATGTCAGACCTTATTTTGGTAAATGAAGAAGGTGAAATTGTGGCCGGAAAACACCAGGCATTGAACAAGGCCGCATTCGCCATTCACTCGGCCATTCACAAGGCGCGCCCCGATGTCATCGCTGCGGCACATTCTCATTCGGTGTATGGCAAAACCTGGTCGGCCATGGGCAGGCTGTTAGATCCATTGACTCAAGATTCTTGTATTTTTTATGAAGACCATGGTTTATTCGACGACTACACTGGAGTGGTAGGGGAGTTGAGCGAGGGAGAACGCATCGGAAAAGCATTGGCTGATAAAAAAGCGGTTATTTTGCAAAACCACGGATTGCTCACCGTAGGGCACAGCATCGAAGAGTGTATTTTTTGGTTTGTGACCATGGAGCGTACTTGTCAGTCACAGCTATTGGCTGAGGCCACCGGCCGTGAGCCGATCAAAATTGGTCACGAGATTGCTTCCCGTACCCGAGATTACGAAGTAGGCTTTCCATTGGCGGGTTATTTTAGTTTTCAGCCTATGTGGCAAGACATTGTACACGAGCAACCCGATTTTATGGACATCGAAGCACCCGAAGCAACGTTGGTGTTATAAAAGTAAACAGAAAAATTTTAATGAATTGCAAAGGCGCGGCTTCAAACAAGCTGCGCTTTTATTTTAACTGGTTTGCTTCTATTCATAGTCCACAGCATTCAGTCCATAGTCCATAGCTGATTCGAGTGTATGTACACCCTGTTAATTACTGGAAACCAGTGGCGTATATCAAAATTACTTACTTCCTTTATTTTTAAAAGAGTTTTGATTACAAACTTAGGTGTGTAGTTAAATAATTTTTAAATTTATAACCGACCGATAATCGCATAACAAAGTTCAAGCGCTGCCAAAGGCCAATCATTAACCAACTTTGACTAAAATTACTGTAGAGTATTGCTCTATAAATCTCTTCAGTTAATTGTTCCCCTTCCACAATTGGTTTAATTTGTTGGCTGTACTAAACAACTCTTTTATGAAAACAATTCAATCATTCCTCCTTATCGGTCAATTACTGTTTTTATTGGCTTGTGGTGGCTCTAGCAACCAAGAAAACGCAGACAAAAATACCGATGCCGATACCAATAAGGGAGCATCCAATTCTTCAGAAACTGGCAATGCGGACCAAATCAAACGATATGGCATTCAGTCGGGTATTATAAAATACAAATTGACTGGCCTGCAAACGGGCGAAGAAACGCTGTACTTTGATCAGTGGGGCATGCGAGAGGCCAAATTCAATCAAGTGACTACCAAATTAGGGGGCGTTTCTGCACCCAACGAAACCTTGACCATTCTAAATAATGAAGCCATGTACATCATTGATCCAATTAAAAAAACGGGTATCAAGGCGGGCAACAATATGTTAGATCAATTGAAAGTAGTAGCGGCCAATGCGGAAGGCAACTTGGCTGAAGCTGGTTTAAAAATGTTGGAAGCCATGGGAGGTAAACGAGAGGGGACAGGTGAAGTATTGGGGAAAACCTGTGAAATCTGGGTTTTAGAAAGCACCAAAACCAAAATGTGGGTTTGGAAAGGCATTACACTCAAGTCTACCATCAATATCATGGGAACGGGCCAAACTAATGAGGCCATTGACATCCAAACCGACACCAAAGTGCCATCCGATAAATTCAAAGTACCAGAGGGTATCAAATTGACCGATATGCCCGCGATGGTGAAATAAGCAAAGTCATATCTGGTATACTAGGTTCTAAGCTTATGATATTAAAGCTTTAGTAATCAAGCACTTGGACCTGACAGGTTTTCAAAACCTATCAGGTCTGAATCGAAATATTAACCCATAAGGAATTTAGTTTTAAGTCCCAGGTTGCTGAAGTGTTTCTTTCATTTCAGGTTGCTTTCCCTTTTGGAGAGCGAAATAGAAAAACACCACCGCAATGACAAAAGAAGTAAGCGATACGATGAGTAAAGACCAACCCAGGGCCATTTCATCTTTAAACGCATAATCATTGAGCAAAGCTACACTCGTAGGGCCAAGCGTTAACCCCAATAAATTGTTGGTCAGAATGAGTATGGAGGAAGTAATGCCTCGCATTCGGTTGGGCATCATTTCTTGCACCACAGCGGCGGCGGCGGCCACTGGAGCACTCAAAATAAGACCTAAAGGAATCAATGCAATCAACACCAAGTTGCCCGAGGGCATCAAAGGATAAAATACTGAGGTAGGAATGAGGAGGAGGGTAGCCCAAAAAATCATTTTTACCTTGGCATTGGGTACCCCTCTTCGAGTCCAACGATCGGCGATCACTCCCCCAACGATGACTCCCACGGCCGGAAACAATCCAAACCCAATGGCTGATGCAGTGGCTACTGTAGTAGAACTGAGGTGGTGAATGCGGGTAAGAAAAGCCGGAAGCCAACTGCTAATGGCATAAATCGCCAGATAGTAAAAAGCAAAGCCACCGCAGATCAAAAAGAACTTCCGACCATTTTTGGCAAGGTAAGCCCAAACCTCATTGAGAGAAACCTTGGTCTCTGTATTACTGCCGAGGCGTCGAGGTTCTTTGATGGTGAGTACCAACAAGGCCACCAATAAACCCGGCAAACCAATCATAATGAGGATGAGCTGCCAAGCGAATATCTCACCAAACAAGGGGAGGGTGAGGTTGTCCATTTCGGCCAGTACACCCACCGCATATCCACCGGCCAGGGCGGCCAACGCCGAGCCAAGATAAATCCCCAATGAATATACTGAAATGGCGGTGGCCAGTTTTTCCTTGGGAAAGTAATCGCTCAGTAGTGAATAGGTAGCAGGGGTTAAGGTAGCTTCTCCCACCCCTACGCCCATGCGGGCAAAAAATAATTGAAAGTACCCCTTGGTGAGCCCACACAGGGCCGTCATCAGTGACCAAAGGCTGAGCCCAATGGCAATGAGTTTTTTGCGACTAAAAACATCGGCCACCCGCCCCAGAGGAAGCCCCATAAGCGAATAAAACAAGCCAAAACTAGCCCCTAGTAAAAGACTGACCTGGGTATCGCTTAGATCGAGGTCTCTTTTCATGGGTTCTACCAAAAAAGTGAGAATATTTCTATCCAGAAACGATAAGGTGTAGGCAAGCATGAGTATGATCACTGCAGTCCACCCTTGTCGGGTACTTTGATGTTCCATTTAATTTTTTATTTGAATTTTAGGGTCTGGTGTGAAGCAATGTAAACAAAATCTAGGAATATTTAATCTACCTGGTGAGGCAATCAGACCAAGTGTCTTTTCTATCGTATACAGAATAAATACCATACTAATAGACATTTTGGCTAAAGTTGGCAGTGGAGACACTGCCAACGGCGCGATCGCCTTCGTTTGTGTCTCCACAAACGAAAAATGTATAGTAGTATGAATAAATACATGAAAAATCAATAGTGAGCAAATTTTCAGAAATAGAACACAATTTTCTACAGTTACTGTATTCAGATCAGGAAAGCAACGTAACGTTGGCCCTTGAGATCGGAAAAAACATTCCTGAATTGACTTTGACCAAGCGTCTGCAAGCCTATGGTAGTTTGTATAAATACTTCTTTGGAGAGGTATTGCCTCAGGTAGAAGCCAAACACATTTTGGAGTTGGCATTAAGGGATAAGAAAATAATTACTTTCCCATTTCAGAACTTTGGCACAGTC
>CALDJV010001046.1 GCA_937899305.1 uncultured Cytophagaceae bacterium | reverse complement strand
ATTACAACCATATAACCCATTTTAAAATCATGAAAACTTTAAAACAATCCTCTAAAAAGTGTCCCTATGCGCTTTTGTTACTATGGCTCATCAGTGTATTTTGGGCCTATGGAGTACAAGCCAAGCCCAAACCTACTTTTTCTAATGGCGCTTTGGCCTATGCTTACCCGGTAGCAGGCATTACGGTGGACGGGAACATTACCGATTGGACCAATCAGAAGTTAAAAAAATATCCTATCAAAAAAATCCCTTTTGGCAAACCATCTCGTAACGAAGCCGACCTTTCGGCTTACTTTCAGGTGGGGTATGACTTGGCCACCCAGTCGCTGTATTTGGTTACCGTAGTTACCGATGACAGCCACCTGGTGTTGACCGACAAAGGAGTGGCTTGGAACGCGCAAGATACTTACATGCTTTACCTGGACGCAAAGCACTTGCCCAAGGGCTCAGGAGTACTTTTATATGAACTAAGCCAAAACAATCGAAAAATGTTGGACCCCTCGGATAGCTGGGACCCCTCAGTTTGGAACGCTACAATGGATAATGTTACCTTTGCGTTCAAACGTCAAGGCAAGCAAAGCATCTATGAATGTAGAATAAAACTAGGTGCCCAATTGCAAGTAGGCAAAACCATTGGCATGGACCACCTGATTGCTGATCGGGACCAAGCCGAACCCAAAACGCCTTATTATTTGGCTTGGGGCGAAGGAGGAGGCAAAAGCCGCGCACCAGGAAGATTGGGCGATTTAGTGATTGCAAAGCCCAATGTAGCAATGGGAACGATCAAAGGAAAACTTGCTTGGAGTGATCAAAACATAGAGGGAGTACCAGGGCGCATTCGTTTGACTTCAACTACCAACCCGGCTTTGTGGACACAGGTGAATGTAAATAAGCAGGGAGAGTTTTCAGCGCAACTTCCCGCGGGTACCTATAAAGTAGGTATGGCGTGGCATTTTTACTATCAAAAAGGTAAAAGTTATAAAATAGCTCCCTTAAGCCAAAGAATCACAGTGAAGGCCAATCAAACTACCCAAACTCCACTATTCAAGCTCGCGATTTTACCCAAGATTGACCAAATTCCCGCAAAAGGAATACTTCCCAAGTTTACCGCTCGCAAGGCAAAACAATTGGATAAGTTCATTGCAGCCTACCAAGATTACTACATGATTCCAGGGGTGTCCTTGGCATTAATCGAGAATGGTAAAATTATTTATCATAAAACCTATGGGGTAAAAAATAACCTCAGTGGGGCCAAAGTAACCAATGAAACTTTATTTGAGGCAGCATCTATCACCAAACCAGTATTTGGCTTTGTAGTATGTCGTTTGGCTGAGCGGGGCATCATCGACTTAGACAAACCACTGTACCAATACCTGCCTTTTGAAGACATTGCCCATGACAAACGTTACAAACTCATTACAGCGCGCCATGTATTGAGCCATCGTACTGGCTTCCCCAATTGGGCTTATAACAATCCAGATGGTAAAATCGACATTAAATTTACTCCAGGAACCAAGTATGGTTACTCGGGCGAGGGCTTTGAGTATCTGAAAAGAGTGGTAGCAAAAATTACTGGTAAAGACATCAGTACCGTGTTGCAAGAAGAAGTACTAGAGCCTTTGAACTTACAAAATACCTACTTTATGAAAAACGAACGTTTGGCCAAAGTAGTAGCCAATGGGCACGATGGGGTGTATCCTAGTAGAGTGGTATTGCCTGAGGCCCCAGGAATGGCCTGGAGTATGCACACTGAGGCCAAGTCGTTTGCCACGTTTGCTCTAGCACTCCGAAACCGAGTAGGTCTGAAGCCCGAAACTTACACGAAAATGTTCAAAGTAAACACTACTATTGATGTAGACAAGGAGTATGCTCGCCCCGGAGTGAAAGAATTTTTTGGGCTGAGCATTTGGATGGAAAAAGGACGATTAGGCGAGGCCTTTGGCCACGGGGGTAACAATGGAGATTTCAAGTGTCAGTTTAAAATGTACAAAGATTTGGATGTAGGGTTTGTCGTATTTACTAATAGCAGCAATGGGGATAGATTGCACGAAGCCCTTGACAAATTCTTGGTAACAGGTAAAAGATTACCTTCTCCAAAAAATAAATAATCAATCGTAGATGGATAGGGAGTGGTGTCCAAGACCGCTGCCTGATGCATTTATGGTGGCTCGTTACTTTGTCATATGGTATTCAAATAATGAGCAAGTGATCAGATGTAAGTTTTGACTCTTGGGTTAATTAGTGAGGCAGCTTCTTTGGGAGCTGTCTTTTTGAACACAATGCCTGATTACTCTTGTTCGATGTTTTCACCAAAATGGTGTTGGTAGCCTTGACCCAATCCAGACATGCCATTTTTCTACATCCATACCCCATTTTTCGTATCTAAGTAAAAGTCTTAAAAAAATACTAAGTCTTAAAAAATAATATTGTAATGTTTTTAATACTTAGTCGTCATCACTGTAGTTATACCTTTTAAAATTTAAAAGATACGTACCATGAATAAACTATCAGTGATTTTAGCAATACTATTCGGTTGGATGATACAATCGCAAAGTCAGTCGCGCACCCCTAAACAACAGCAAGTAGATAAAATGTTTGAACGTTGGAATAAACCAGGTTCTCCGGGGGTGGCCATTGCGGTATTACAAAATGGAAAGGTGACCTATAGTCGTGGATATGGCAAAGCAAACTTGGAATATGACATCCCGATTACTCCCCAAACGGTGTTTCATGCCGCTTCATTATCTAAGCAATTTACCGCACTTGCCATTCTTTTACTGGAAAAGCAAGGCAAACTTTCCTTGAGTGATCCGTTGAGCAAATACTTCCCTAAATTACCTGATTACAGCAAAAAAATAACCTTAAAACACATGCTCACCCATACCAGTGGTTTACGCGACCAGTGGCGTTTGTTAGAGTTGGCTGGTTGGCGTTTAGACGATGTCATTACCAAGGCCCACGTATTAGACCTGATACATCGACAACAGCATTTGAACTTTGAACCAGGGGATCAGTTTTCTTATTCTAATACTGGATTTACCTTATTGGCCGAAATAGTAGAAAAAGTATCTGGAAAAACATTTGCTCAGTTTACCAAGGCCACGATTTTTGACCCTTTGGGAATGAAAAATTCGTTGTTTTATGATGATCACGAGAAAATAGTACCCAATAGAGCATATTCTTATAAAACTCAGGGCAAAGGCAAGGAGAAAAAAATTAAAAAAAGTGTGTTGAGTTATGCTGTAGTAGGGGCTACCAGCCTTTTTACCACCGCTGAAGACCTGAGCCTATGGGCAAAGAATTTTACAGAAATGAAGGTAGGTGATACGGCCATATTCAAGCAAATGAAAACAAAAACGAAATTAAATAATGGCCGTGAGATAGGGGTTGGCTTGGGGCAATTTATAGGGACTTATCAAGGGCTTGATGTGATTTATCATACAGGTTCCGATGCAGGTTATCGTTTGGCCCTCCTTCGTATTCCTAAACACCGCTTTGTATCCATGGTATTGTCTAATGTAGCCTCTTTTGACCGGGACAGGGTGGCCGACATAGCCGATGTATACCTAAAATCTATTTACAAAAAAGAAGACAACAAGAAGAAAGCATTCTTTGAACATGATCCTAAAATATTTGTTAAACTAAGTAAAGCAGAACTGCAAAAATATGTGGGTACCTACTGGGAAACAGCCGAATGGTATGACCGTAAAATTATTTTGAAAAATGGAGCATTGTATTACTACCGCAATAAAAATAGTGAAACCAAATTGCTGCCCATTAGCAAGAATGTGTTTAAAATGATTGGAGATACTGAAAATGTGACCGTGACTTTTGATAAAAATAGTAAGAACCAAGATCGTATTTCGCTTAAAATCAATGATAGAACACCTCTGGAATACGTCAGGTACGAAAAGAACGTGCCACTGAACGATTACTTGGGAACCTATAAAAGCACGGAATTAAATACTGAATATACTTTGGCCATTGAAAACAATCAATTGATATTGCAACACTTTCGTACTGGAAAAACGGTGCTCAAACCAGTGCGAAAAAATTTGTTCAAGTCGGGAAGTTATCTGTATAACAAGATAGCGTTTATCAGAAATAAGCAAGGCCAAGTCATTGGTTTTGATATATCCAATTCGCGTCTAAACAATTTGCGTTGTACGAAAGTAACCAAGTGACGGCAACCTTGGAATATGAATAAGTAACACTGTCAAAATAAAGTCTTCAAATTTAACTAAGCCCTTTTTCGTCAGGCAAGGCAAAACTTGTCCTGTAAGGAACTAGTTAAGCAGGGCAACCGAGTCTACAGCTACGCTGTGACGAGCTCAACGAAGTTAATTCGGCTATTTTTTAACGAAGTATGATGGTAAAGGTCACAGTTAAAATGCGGAGGTTATTGTGGTAGGGTTACTAAGTTCGGGTTTATACAATTTTGAGTGAGCGGTATGCTTTAATTTCGAATAAATATTTAGAAAGACGGCTACCAACAGTAAAAAGCGGTAGCTCATTAAAAAGGAGCGTGGTAATTTCTTGTAAGTAAAACTACATAAATAACCTAATCCATTTGGCTGATCTCTCGTCGCTATACTTCTTCAAAAAATAGTTCCGTAGCTTTGGCTACGCAAAGATTAGCTA
>CALDJV010001045.1 GCA_937899305.1 uncultured Cytophagaceae bacterium | reverse complement strand
ACGGCTCATTGTTGCATTGTTAAATTGTTGCGCGAAGCGTCCACTTTTCACTTTGCGTTTTTCACTTAACTAGTGGACTCAAAAGCAAAAAACTACCAACTACTGACTCCGAACTACCAACTAAAGAAATTATGATGCTAAAATTTACCCAAAATCACCTACCAGTAGCCTTGCTGAGCTACGCTGACAGTCGTAAAAACCTGGGGAACCTCATCCACGAACAAAAAGCCCTACGAACTATTTTTGAACAACAAAAAGGGCAAGGTTACATTGATTGGCGCGAACGTTACAATTTAGAAATCGAAGAAATCTATCGGATATTTGAGCAAGCTACTCCTGAAAGCCCAATTACCATCTGGCATTATGCCGGGCACGCCAACGATTACGAGTTATTGCTGATGAATGGCCGAGCCGATGCGAGTGGTATCAATTATTTCATTGCCGAGCAAAAAAGCTTACACCTGGTTTTTCTTAATGCTTGTGTTACTTATGCCCAAGCCAAAGATTTGGTGGATCGGGGAGTACCAGTCGTAATTGCTACCACCGAACCAGTAGACGATCAAGCTTCGGCTTTGTTTGCTACCCGGTTTTATACCGCCTTGGCCGCTGGTAAAACGATTCAAGATGCTTTCAACACCGCCAAATGGGCGGTAAGGGCGACCTACGGAGCATTTGAAAAAGATCGTAAAAGCCAGGAGAAACTCTTGAGAACATCTAAAAAGTTGTTTCCGACTAAAACCCAACCACTGAATAAGTTTGAACCTTGGGTATTGCTGACCAGTACTCAAAACCAGGATGAAGCACAAGCTGCGAAAATCTGGACGTTCAAATCATCGATCAATGATCCTTACTTGGGTTTGCCGACTCCGCTTATTCCGTCTCAGGATTTGCCTTCTGATCCTTACCGATCGCTGAAACATTATACCGAAAATGAGACCGAGTTATTTTTTGGTCGAGGTTGGGAAATCAGGTCTTTATACTATATGGTAACCAATAATGAACTCTCTAAACTGATATTATTGTATGGACAATCAGGAGTAGGCAAATCGTCCTTGCTCAATGCTGGCGTATTGCCTCGTCTGGGGCAACTGCAAACAGTAGAATATCGACAAAGAGATACCAATGAAGGAATTTTGGGTGCTTTTCAAGATATTTTTACCAACCTCAAAACAGTCAATGGCTCAGAGGTACTCGCGGTTTGGAAAGCCACTGAGCGACGGCTGGGCACGCCATTGACCATCATTTTGGACCAACTTGAGGAGCTGTTTACCAAACCACAGGACACGTCAGAACTTGACAAATTATTGGACATCTTGGAAGTGGTATTTCGGGACAAACAAAACCGCCCCGTAGGCAAGTTGATCTTAAGCTACCGCAAGGAGTTTCATCCTGAAATAGAAACTGCTTTTGAAAAACATCCAGAGATGTCTTACCTTCATTTTTTTCTGGAACCCCTCCGAGAAGCCAACATTGTAGAGAGCATTACTGGGATGAACCTCAGAGCCAAAACCCGCCATCAATATCGTTTGAGTTTTGAGCCCAATTTGCCCGAAAAAATCGCCCATGACTTGGCCAAAGACAGTACCTCGGCCATTGCACCTACTTTGCAGATCTTGCTTGAGAAAATGTGGCAACAGGTAAAGGGAAATAAATCTCGAATATTTACCAACAAGCTTTATCAACGGACATTGGGAGAGGGGAAGTTGATGGAAAAGTTTTTAAATACCCAGTTGGCGCTAGTAGCTGAGGAACCTGCCTACACAAAATACGTTCGGGCTGGACTGGCTTTGGATGTCTTGCATCATCATGTAACTTCTTTGGGTACTTCCAATAGCCATACTAGAGCCCATCTGGCAAAACGATACTGGCATTTGAGCAAAGAAATGGATTTTGATGGTTTTTTGGGATGTCTCATTGATCATTACTTGCTTACTCAGGACAAAAACCAAAGGACTTCGCTGATGCATGATACATTGGCTCCTTTAGTACAAAAAGCCTTCAGAAACTCCAGTGCCAAGGGGCAACTGGCGGCTCATATTTTGGAAGGAAAGCTCAGGTTGAGAATGCCAGGTCCTTACCTCCGTTTCCCATTTTTGATGAAAACGCTACAGCGAGGGACTTACCTTATTAAAAATAGCGAAAAAGAAACCATTAGTATTTTTTTGGGAGGGTTAGAAAGAAGAATCATCAAAGAAGGCCGCAAAGGCATGCGTGCCCTGACTGCTCGCGAATTGCAATTGGTAAGAGCCAGCCAAAGAAAACGTAATTTGTCTTATATAGAATGGGGGTTGGGCACGGTTGGGGTATTGTTGGTAGTGGGGATGCTGTTGTTTGTGTCGAGGAGCTCAACCAATCAAAACGATGGCGAACAAAAAACAACCCAAAAGACGACCCAAAAAATGGCTAGCAAACAAGATGGTGTTATTCGTCAAAAGGCAGATAGTCTTCAATCACAGGCTTTGCGTTTGCTAAAGCAAAGTGATAGTTTGTTGCAAGTCCAAAAAGAGATAACCCAAAACCATGAGATTGCCAAGGCCAAGGATTGAATAAGGCTTATCAGACCTTAAAAGAGATCTGACAAGCCTTGTTGATTAATTTATAATTTTGATTATCAGGAGTTTGACTGCTTGTAAAGTTACAACTACCTCACTTTTTAGGATTGGTATCTAAAGGCAACACCAAGCGGCTCGGGTACTGAGCACTGTGGTATACTTTTACCGTACAGGTTTGAGCATCTCGTTTGGTTTCTTTAGATACATCTTTTCCCGAGTTGTAATTATGCTGGTAAGAAGTCCAATCCAATGCACCAATCATCAGACGAATCGCGGAACCTTTTTTTATCTTTTTAGAGAAATACCAAGCTTTATCGAGGGTATACAAAAGCACCTTTCCAGGTTTTACCAAAGTAGATTTTTCGAGCGAAGTACGGTAGCGAGCTCTTAAAATATCATTGCGTAAGAAGTTGGTTTCACCGTCAGGAGTGACCTCATACGCTACAATCAAAAGATCAGTATCTTTGGTATTGAGCGATAAATAAAGTTCAGCTTTGAGGTGCCCAGTCACTACGATGTCTTCGGTCAAAGGTTTACTTTGGTAGATTACATAGTTCTTTTTCGCAAGGCTGATCTGGGTAGCCCAATCTTTGGTCACTGATTGGTCCAGTGGGTCATAGACAAAGTGGTCTGGCTTATTGGTTGTGTTGCTAGGTTTGTCAGTAGTAAGCCAGGCTGGGTGCCCAATGTTGTTGGCCTCGCCGTTTTTCGAGTCAAGGTACAAGGTCAGGTTTTTGTCAGAAAAGGACTTTAGAATAGGTTGGTAACGCCATTGGTTGTCACCCATTTCGTAATAAGCAACCCGATCTTTCAAAAAGGTCGGCTTGGCATTGGCTTTCCCTTTCAGGGTCCAGTCAAACCAATCGAGGTGCAACTTGTTGATGTCAATCACTGCATTGTCACCAAATTTTAGTTTTCCCAATGATTTGGCTGGTTTGCGGGTACCTCCGTGGCTCCAGGGGCCAATGATTAAATAATGATTTTGGCGAGCAGCTTGATTGCCATGTTGCATATGTTGTTTATAATAATGCAAAGCCCCTGGTTGGTCGGCATCGTAGTGGCCAGTGATGGTTAGAATTGGAATATTGATTTTTTGATAGTTTTGAGACGTGGGGTAAAACTGTTTCCAATAAGCGTCAAAATCGGGGTGGGCCACCCATTTTTTAAATACCCGTACATTGCTACCCGAATATTGGGCAAAATCCTGATAAGGAAGATGATTTTTAAAAGCGTTTAGCTCCTTTTGTTGCCAATAGTCCACCGCGCCGAATAAGGCATCATTTTGAGATTTGCCATTGACCAAGGCCAGCCAACGCGCAGCATATTTATAAAACATTCCATTCCTTTTGGGGAAATCTATGCCAGGGCCTACCGAAGCCGTTGGTACGATGGATTTGAGATGAGGAGGAAAATTCTTAAGTGTCATCCATTGCACCATCCCTCGGTACGAGCCTCCCATCATTCCTACTTTGCCATTGCACCAAGGTTGCTTGGCGATCCACTCTACCGCATCGTAGCCATCTTTGCCGTCATCTTCAAAAGGAGTAAAAGTACCTTCCGAATGTCTTCGCCCTCTACAATCTACTGTTACAAATACATACCCCCGACGGGCAAAGTACATGGCACGGTCTACCTTTTCGTTGGCGCCATAAGGAGTGAGCACCATAATGGCAGGCAATGGTTTTTCCATTTGGTGCGGTTTGTAAATATCCGCTGATAAATTGATACCATCTCGAGTGGGTATTTTTTGAAATAATAAAGCATCCAATTCTACGTCTTGCTGTGCCTGAGTACCATAGACAAGTAGATAAAATAAAAAAAATAACAATCGTGTTTTCATGGTGTAGTTATTTAGGGATTTGTAAAAAATAAAATTTCGTTTTTTTTAGTCCATAATCCAATGCTGTTTAGTACAAGTGCAGAGCTCCCTTTGGTCGGTTCCTTAAGAGTTTGAGTGAGTAGCGATTATTTACGCGTATAATGTGCTCCTATTTTATTCAAAGCTACTTCTCTTAGTTGTGGAATGCTCAGTCAATACCTGCCCTGTCCTTCCGAATTTATATGAGGATGAAGTAGGCATCAACGAAAT
>CALDJV010001044.1 GCA_937899305.1 uncultured Cytophagaceae bacterium | reverse complement strand
TCTTGATTGCTTTAATTTTAGCTGATTACACAATAATAATAGCGTATTTTTAGCTTATTTTCTCTGCTTTTGGCTCGGTTGCCTCCGGCGGCTTCATTTTTTCCTTTTGTATGATGCAAGGGAAATAAAGGAAAAAAGCCTCGACAGCATATGCTATCCCGCAAGGCCAATGCCCCCTCCTTCCATGCTGTCTACCCACCCGCGAGCAAAGCAACGAATTTGCTCCGATAACCCTTAAGGAACCGACCAAAGGGAGCTCTGCACTTGTGCTAAACAGCATTGGTCGATAGTCCACAGTTTTTTTGTTGGGAGTTCGTAGTCAGTAGTTTTCTCCAGTCGACGGTCCATAGTCCACTAATTGAATGAAAAACGTAAAGTGAAAAATAATACGTCGCTTTGCGCAACCCAAAGTCCTGAGCGAAGCCGAAGGAACTAACAATGCAACAATAAGCGAAGCGGAACAATTTAACAATACAACAATAAGCCGAAGGCGGAAAAATGTAACAATTGTAGATAGACAGTGTAAAACAAAAAAGCAACCCTAAAATTAGGATTGCTCTTATATCTAAAATTAAAATAGTTTCTTCAAAAAATTACCTTATTGTACAGTTAGCGCTTAAACATTTTTCGTTTACGTGGTTTGGCTTTTTTGCCCGATTCGTACAAATCAAACTGACCTGTTTCTTCTGTTGGACAACATCCTAAAACGCTAGGGCCACTTCTTACCGAATTTACGATTTCTACGTTTGAATAGACTGAATTTTTCATTATCTCAATATTTGCTATAGGGTTTAACCATCTAATAAGTATGGCACTGTGTGGTTAATTACGTGCGATTGAAAATTTATAGTATGTTATTTCGATAAATGGTATAACTGGCTTGATCAAATACGGTTAATGAACGACAAATTAAATGCCACTTTTTAACATTTTTTTAATGTCTGATAAATTTATTTCCATACTAAGAAACTTTCGTCACTTTGTATACGTTTTGACTAATTTTAGTAACCTATTCTACACATATTCGGCTAGTTCCAACCAACGTTCCGTTTTGGTATCTATAGTATCCATCACCTCACCGAGCGTTTCTGATACCTGTTGCAGCGCTTCGTGATCCAAAGTTCCGCTATTCAAACGGTCGGTAAGTTGCTCTTTTTCTTCCTCTAGTTGCTCAATTTCCTTCTCGAGGTTTTCGTATTCTTTTTGCTCTTTGTAGGTCAGTTTTCGTTTTTGGGCAGTATCATTGACTTTCTTGTCGGCTTTTTCTTGCTGATACTTTTCTTGCTTTCCAGCTTTTTTCTCTTTTTCTTGGGCCAATTCTTGCAAATGCTTGTATTCTCGATACTCCTGGTATTTTCCGTTGAAGTCCTCAATCACTCCTTCACCTTCAAACACAAACAAATGATCTACCAGCTTGTCCATAAAGTAGCGATCGTGCGTTACCACAATCAAACATCCGCCAAATTCCAGTAAAAACTCCTCCAACACGTTCAAAGTAAGCAAATCCAAGTCGTTGGTAGGTTCGTCTAAAATCAGAAAGTTCGGGTTTTGTACCAGTATCGTCAGTAAGTACAATCTCCTGCGTTCTCCCCCACTTAAGGTAGATACATAGTTGTATTGCTTGTCACGGTCAAATAAAAAGCGCTCGAGCAATTGGGCTGGTGACAGTTTTTGTCCTTTTCCTAAGTCAATCTCCTCCGCAATTTCCTGCACTACCTCGATTACCCGTTTGTCTTCGGGCAGTTGAATGCCATCTTGAGTATAGTATCCATATACGATGGTTTCTCCCTTGGTAATCGTGCCACTGTCTGGTGTGATTTGCTCAGTCAACAAGTTCAAAAAAGTAGATTTTCCTACTCCGTTACGTCCTACAATGCCAATCCGCTCTCTGCGTTGGAAAACATAACTGAAATCGGCTACCATTTTCAAATCTCCATAGCTCTTGTGTAAGTGTTCTATCTCCAGGATTTTTTTGCCCATGCGGCTCATCTTCACCCCCAAATTGGCTTCTTGTTCTCCTACCTTTCGGTGGGCTTTTTTCTTGAGCTCTTCAAAGGCATCTAAACGGTACTTGGCCTTGGTGCCTCGGGCCTTGGGTTGGCGCCTTACCCAATCCAACTCTTTGCGCATGAGGTTTTGGGCTTTCTCGACTTCGGCTGCGGCTTGCTGAGTTCGTTCCGCTCTTTTTTCTAAATAATACTGATAGTTGCCTTTGTAACGAAACAGCGTTTTTTGGTCAATTTCGATGATTTCGTTACAAATGCGATCCAGAAAATAACGGTCGTGCGTCACCATAAACAAAGTCAATTGGCTGCCTGAAAGGTAGTTTTCCAGCCACTCGATCATGTCCAGGTCCAGGTGGTTGGTAGGCTCATCCAAAATCAAGAAATCTGGTTCATCAATGAGCACCTTGGCCAGCGCAACCCGTTTTTTTTGTCCTCCCGAAAGGGTATCAATCTGTTTTTCTAGTTCGCCCACCCGCAATTTGGAAAGGATTTGCTTGATTTTTAGTTCATAATCCCACGCTTTATGAGCATCCATTTGCTGTAAGGCTTCTTCCATTTTATCGGCATTGTTGGGATCTTGCAAGGCCTCTTCGTATAATTTAATGGCTTGGATTACCGGACTGGGCGAATTGAGTACGGCATCAATAATGGTGGGGGCTGTGCCAAAATCGGGGTTTTGGTCTAAGAAACCCACGCGTACATCTTTTTGATAGGCAAATGTTCCCTGATCGGCTTGATCTTTATGAGTCAGAATTTTAAGCAAAGAAGTCTTCCCGGTACCGTTTTTGGCCACCAAAGCGACTTTTTGCCCTTTGCTAATTCCAAATGAAATGTCTTCGAACAGTACTCGTTCTCCAAAGGATTTGCTTAAATTTTCAACAGAAAGGTAATTCATTGTCTGGATTGCTTTTGCTTGAGGGTTTAAAATTAGGGAAAAAAGTTCTTAAGTAAAACTACATAAATAACCTAATCCATTTGGCTGATCTCTCGTCGCTATA
>CALDJV010001043.1 GCA_937899305.1 uncultured Cytophagaceae bacterium | reverse complement strand
GTTGCACCTCGTTTTACATTGGCATCAATGTATTGAGTGGTATTGGCATCTAATACCGCCAAATCGGTAAAGTCTCCATTTTGGGTTTTACGTTGAAGCAAAAAGCCCAATTCACTATTGGCGTTGTCAGTCCAAGTAAGTTTCACCTTTTTTCTGAGAATCTGAGCTGCTAAACTCGTGGGAGTTGCAGGTGCTCCCTGGGAAGTTCTAATGAAAATATCGGTTCCTCCTGGCCCTTTGCCTTCAGCACTACCATCTGCATTACGGAATACCATAGACAAGTAATACACTTGGGTACTATCGTGCAACCCATAATAAGCGCGCGGGTTGATGTTGATTTCCCACTGATCGGTTTCACCAGGTACTCGGGTCATTTCACCCACCCCATCATCTTGTCCATAGTTACCTACCACATTCGTCCAGTCACTACCATTAGGGCTGTTGGTGTTTCTTATCACTACCCCAGAGTGCATGTATACTTTATCGGCTCCTACCAAACCAGCTGTTCCTCCAGGGTCGGCTTCGTTGGCGTTAAATACAATCCGAATTTGGTCATCAGCGGTAAACTGAGTCGGATTTACCGTTACCACTTTTTGGCCAGGCAATACATTCAAGTAGATGTCTCTACCTCCCCTACCCTTTCCAATGTTGTTGCCATTGGCATCTCGGAAGTACATCGCCAGGCGATAAATTGTTTCGTCGGCAGGTACTTGATAATAATCACTGGGGCGGAAAGTAATGACCCATTTATCAGTCTCACCAGGTACTCGAGTCATTTCACCAATGCCATCGTCTTGGTTGGTAGATCCCTTGATATTGGTCCAAGTAGTACCATCAGCGCTTTCAGTCACTACTCCTGAATACAAGTACACTTTATCGGCTCCAACCAAACCAGCTGTTCCGGCTGGATCAGCCGATTGAGCATTAAAAATCAACTTGATGCGATCAGTCGCTTTGAAACTGGTCGGTTCTACCGTAACCGTAGGCTCAAATACGGTCACCAACCCTGGTTCGGGGAAGTTGACTGGTTTATCGGTAAAAATTCGGAACTCACCAGGAGCCAGACTGATTCCCTCAGTGGTCGAAGCCCCCTCATAAGCACTGCCCGCAAAGAAATCATACCAAGTACCCGTATGTTGAAAATCAGGGGTAATGGTACCATTGCTTAGGCTGAAGTTTCCAATAATGGTCACGTTCATGTCCGCATGGCTGATATTGATTTTTCTCAAGTCACCATTGGGCGTCCAAGCAAAGTTTCCGTTCTCAAACACCTCCGTGTGGTTATTTACCAAGTTGATGATCGCAGCTTTGGCCTTGTATAATCGTTGACGGTCGGCATCTTCATAATAACCCAACCCATCAGATCCCCAAGGGAGTGGTTTCCGGCCTACTCGACCATTGAAATTGATGTCAATGTCGTACCCTAGCTCGCCAAACTGCCAAATCATTTTTGGCCCGGGAACCGTGTAATAAAAAGCCGAAGCAAGCTTCACTCTTTCTAAGGCAATTTTGGTATCCTTGGTATCGTAATCACCACTGGCCGCGCCAAATTCTTTGGCACTGTACATCAAACGTTGTTCGTCGTGGCTTTCCATATAAGCCACTAGGTTTTTATCCGCCCATCCTCGGGCACTGGCCAAACCTCCGCTCAAATCACCTCCTCGACCTTCGGCCACTTGACGATAACTAAAGTTCAGATTACCCCAAATCATCATCCCCGCATTGGAAAGTTCAGTCTCTTCTTGATTATCCGCAAAGTGCTCTAAAATTACGTATGCGTTTGGATCAGCTTGTTTGATGACATCGTTCATGCGCTTAAGAATCGCAATACGTGCCGCATCATAAGCTCCCCCATCACCAGGCGTATTGGTCATACCCTTGGTAAAATCAAAACGGTAGCCATCAAACTTGTACTCTTGCAACCAGTACAGGTTTCCACGATCCATCAAATCTTTGGTGTATTGGCTTTCGTGGTTAAAATCATACCCAAAAGAAAATACATTATTGGGCGAATCCACATTGAACCAGGGACTTTCGGGAGTCACTTTGTTGTTACGTTTATCAAAATACATTTGTACCAAAGGAGATTGGCCATAGTTATGGTTCCAGACAATGTCTAGCAATACCACCATACCTCGGGCATGACAAGCTTCAATCAACCGTTTCAGGTCATCTTTAGTACCATAGTATTTATCAGGAGCAAAATAGTAAGATGGATTGTACCCCCAACTATCATTGTTTTCAAACTCATTAATGGGCATCAACTCAATGGCATTTACTCCTAGACGTTGCAAATAATCCAATGAATCAATGACATCTTTGTAATGGTGAGAACCGACAAAGTCGCGCACTAATAATTCATAAATCACTAAATTTTCTTTGGCAGGATGTCCTCCCACCGGCTCAGGATAACTCCATTGGTAAGGCGTTTGTCCGGTTTGTAATACCGTAGAAATACCGTGCTGCGGCTGAGGGTGCTGAATCAGATTAGGATATATCGTGGCCGAAATTTCGCCATCGTTGGCTGGGTCAATCACCTTATCGGCATATGGATCTCCAATTTTGAGGGTTCCTTCTACCCAATATTGAAAAATGTACTCTTTTCCAGAAGTAAGGTTGTCAATTTCTAACCAGAATTTTTCGCCATCCGGAGTTTGTTTCATCAAATAAGCATCGCCAATGGTCCAGTTGTTGAAGTCTCCCACTGCATACACAAATTGTTTGCGAGGAGCAGTCAATACCAAAGTAACCTTACTGGCATCGTCGTGATAGTTGATTCCATCTACCAACCCTGCGGGCAAAGCCTCCACCGTATTGGCCGGACGAATGGTCAACTGTACGTTTCTTTCATTGCTTACCGCAGTGCCATTTACCGTACCTTCTACTCTGATGACATAAGTTTTGGAAGTACTGGCCGTGGCTTGATAACTGATTTGGTCAGTATTGTTGGTGGTGGCTACCAAAACGCCATCCAGGTATAAATTCAATACGCTGGCTACTCCAGACGCTTCAGCCGCAAAAGTAATCTGGTCACCCGCTACCGCAAAAATACCATCGGTGGCCGGAGCCGAAACCCGAGCGTAATCTCCAGGGTCAATATCCAAAAAGAAATCTCCATTATCAGTCGTTTTGCCAGCATTGGCTCCATTGGCGTCTCTAAACACCATGGCCAAGCGGAAGATGAGGTCATTGGAAGAAGCACCATAGTAATTACGAATGCTAGGCGAAAGGGTGATTTGCCATTTATTGGCCTCTCCTGGCACTTTGGTCATTTCACCAATGCCATCATCCTGTCCATAGTTTCCTACTACATTGGTCCAGCTTTGGCCATCGGGCCCACTTACAATGATTCCAGAGTGCATGTATACCTTATCGGCTCCTACCAATGCCGCATTGCCTTGAGTGGCATCATAAATAATGGTGACTGATTCGTCGGCTCGGGGAAGTGCTGGTACGAGTGTAACCGCAGGGTCGCTATTTACTGGAATCAAAGTAAAACCATAGATTCCAGTTTCATCATTGAAAGTAACATTGTACTTTCCTCCGGTCACTGGAATATTAGCGCCATTTTGTACTCCAGTACCATTAGGGAAATCGGTAGCTCCCCAATTGACATCCCAGGCATTATCGGCCCGGAACTTGGCTTCACCGTCGGTCAGCGTAACATTGCTCAAGGTCCAAATATGAGGATAATAAGGATCTTGCAGCATAGGGGTAGAAGCATTCCATCCTTGAGGAGTTGCTGACCCAATAATTCCTACCGTATTATAAATAGGCGCATTGTCAGGAGCAAAATTATAGGCTCCAGTTTGGTCGTCAAAGGTAATGTCATACGTACCCGCAGCTACTGGAATATTGGCACCATCTCGGGTTCCGGTACCTTGTGGAAAATCAGTTCCTCCCCAGTTCACCGTCCATTCGTTATTGGCTCTGAATTTGGCTTCCCCTACTTTCAAAGTAATGCTTTCTAATCGCCAAAGATGAGGATTGTTGGCATCTTGTACCATGGCAGTAGATGCATCCCAACCTTGCGGAGTAGCTGATCCAATGATCCCTACCGTATTGTAAGTAGGTGCAGGTGGAGCATTGTTGGCCTCAAAGCTATAGTCTCCCGTTTCGTCATTAAAAGAAATGTTATAAGTGCCCGCAGTCACTGGAATATTGGCACCATTTAGTACCCCAGTACCATTGGGGAAGCCAGTCGCTCCCCAGTTAACATCCCAGGCATTGTTCGCCCGGAACTTGGCTTCACCCGCAATCAAAGTAATGTTGCTCAATGTCCAAACATGGGGGTTGAATACATCTTGTACCATGGCGGTGGAAGCGTCCCACCCTTGGGGAGTAGCTGACCCGATAATGCCCACTGTAGCGTAAGCAGGTACTGAGGTGTCGTTGAAACTGTATTGCCCCGATTGATCATCGAATACAATGTTATAAGTGCCAGCCGTTACCGGAATATTGGCTCCGTCCTGAAAACTATTGCCTCGAGGAAAATCCGTATTTCCCCAGTTGACAGTCCATTCGTTATTGGCTCTAAACTTAGCCTCGCCTACTACCAACGCGACATTGTCTAATCGCCAAAGATGGGGGTTGGTAGCGTCTTGAGTCATTGGGGTGGAGGCATCCCATCCCTGAGGGGTTGCTGATCCAATAATGCCGATGGTTTGATAAGTAGTCTGGGCCATGCCTACCATGTACCCACCTACCAGCCACAGCATTACAAGCAGTGGTCTTAAGTAATACTTACTCATGCAATATCAATTTGGTTAATTAAGTAAATCAGTAAAAACAGATGTTGAGCATCTCACTAGGTATTGATCATAGTCCTTTTATAATAAAACCTAGTTAGAGTTGTATCAAAACTATACAGGTGGGCTTTCGGAAACAAAAAAACAGAAAAATAATACTGCTACTTTTTTGCTAAAAACTTCTACAATATTGAATCAATGAAACGACTGAATAGCTAACTCGTTCAATAAGAGTTTATTCCGAGCTTTTTAGTTCAATCAGGTAAAATGGCCAAATAGTAGGGTTTGAATAGCCTGAAGTAGTATTTTTATAATAAGAGAAGGCCATTCTATTGGTAGAATGGCCTTCTTTTATTAGATATGGTTTGGTAAGGTCAGGTCAGTATTTATTCACTTCTATGGATTCTGAGTACTAGCCAACGGGCCACGAAGTACGAGTGGCGGCTGGCAATGAATTTCCTACCACGGCACTACGTACCATATACAATACCGAAGGAACATATTTAGCACCTGTCATGGTCCAGATGTAGCTGGCATCTCTCAGGGTTTCATTCATCAAGCTAAACTGCAAATGGGGAATTTCGGCAGGTAATCCCCCATTTTGCTGAGGGGTAAGGGTGGAATTTTGTTGAAAAAAAGCCAACACCGCATCCAGGTATTGCAAACTGCGCAAATGTCCCTTGGAAGCATTTTTTTCGTTTTCGTGCATCGAGAACAACAAGGTGAGGTTAAAATGGTATGGCCCATTGAAATTGCTGGTACGGCTCTGACTCAGATTGCGTTCTTCCTGAATATGGATCAAACTAATCAACACTCGGTTGATCTCTTGGGGAGTTGCCGACGCATCGGTCTGGTGGGGTAACCTTCCCAACATTACCTGGGGCGTATCTTTGGGAAACTGAGGAACTACAAATGCCTTGAGTTCGTCTCTAATGAGTTCTAATACGGTAGTAATCATGTTTCAACTTTTAAATGTCTAAATGGTTGGATTGTTAAATTGTATGTAGTTGAATTGTTACGCGATGCGTTGCATAGCCATCAAATCTACTCACAATATTTTCGGGTAAACAACTGCTCATAGTCGGAGTAATAGCGGCCCCGCTCCATTTCGTACCATTCCAGATACTGACGCATGGCGGCAGGGCCAAGGTGGGCATCTTGCCGGGCGGTGGCTTGCATCAGGCAATATTGGTAAAACTGCTCAATCCAGGCCGCGCTTACCTCGGTGCGGTGGGCCAGTTCTCGCCATTGTCCCTGACAAATCACCGGGTCTACAACCAACCCTCCTGGTTGTTCAAAAAAATGGGCCCAAAGCCGCTGACGGGTATATTCGTCGGGGGTTCGAAACTCAACCAGGGTTTGAAAACGGCGCCGAAAAGCCCGATCGATGGCTTGGCGGTGATTGGTGGCCAAAAAAATCATCCCTTGGTACTCCTCCATTTTATAGAGCAAATAACTCACCTCCTGGTTGGCATACCGCTCGTTGCTGCTCTGTCCGCCCTCGGTTCTTCGACCAAACAGGGCATCGCCTTCATCAAAAAACAAAATCCAGTCCTGGGCCTCGGCCAGATCAAATATTTGGCGGAGTTTTTTGCTGGTTTCGCCTACGTACTTGTCTACAAT
>CALDJV010001042.1 GCA_937899305.1 uncultured Cytophagaceae bacterium | reverse complement strand
CCGGCGGCTTTTATGTCTTTGATTGGTACAGCTACACTCAATGAAACTGTAAACCAAAAGAAGATTTACAATCCAGCCGATATTTTGAGAGAGGTACACGAAAGTATCCGGATTTCTTTGCAACAAGCAGACGGCAAGAACGAAGATGGCATTGATATTGGTCTATGTTTGATAGAAAAAGATCCCGAAAGTGGAGAGAAGCGAAGAATTACTTACGCTGGAGCCAAAAGAAGTTTGTATTGTGTGGCCAAACGTACCCAAGAATTGATAGAGGTCAAGGGTGATCGTAAATCGGTAGGAGGGATGCAAAAAGAAGAAAAACGAGTATTTACCAATCAAGAGAGGTACTTTAATGAAGGTGATATGTTGTACCTTACTTCGGATGGTTTTACCGACCAAAACGGAGATGGGCGCAAAAAATATGGTAAACTTAGATTTCTTCAAACTTTGACCGAATTTTCGTTGTTAAGCCTCTCGGAACAACGCAAAGAATTGGTAATGGAACTGAGGGAACACCAGGGCAAAGCCCCCCAAAGAGACGATATCACAATTCTTGGAGTAAGGTTATAAACCTACAATACAAAATATTCGTCATTTTTTTGACAAAAAACTCTGATGCAAGTAAAATTTATTTAAATTGCACGTATTCCTTTGAAAAACTAACTACACATTTTATTAGATGTTTAAATGGTTTTCTCAGGGAGATTTAATCAAGTTGCCAAATAATATTTGTTTTATTTTTGGTGATAGCGATTAAATTTTTAATTTGAAGTCAGTCTTTTTTTAAACCTTAGCTTTTCAACTTTGGCGGGTAAATTTCTTAAGTAACATGTTTAAAATAAGTGTCCAGTTTTCAAAAAAAAGTTTGTTTGTTAGGCAACTTACAGAATCGGCTGATAGCCCTGCTATTTGGCTACTCCTTAAGGAAACATAACGAGCAAAATTAAAGTGAAAACCGATAATTATTGCGTAACTGTTACTAAATTATACCCCTAAACTTTTTAAGTCAAAGCTGATATGAGTGACAAATTAAATTTATTTGATTACTGTACGGATATGGATGAGCAAGGAATCATCCTGTCTTTCAAAGGCACTATATCACAAGAAATTCTTGCAGATGTAGGTGTTAACCTTAGAACTAAGTTTGAATCTCACAACATTAGTCGTAAAACCTTTGCGATTTTTGTAGAGTTAGCTCAAAACATTTATCACCACTCCGCCGAAAAAGAGTTTTCTATCATCAAAGGTAGATTGGCCGGAGCGGGGGTGATTATTGTGCAAGACGGTGGAGATCATCTCAATCTTATTTCTGGCAACCTTATCGATAACAGTGTAAAGAAAGGTTTGTTAGAGCGTTGTCACTATATCAACTCTCTGGATGAAGCTGCTTTGCGTGAATATTTCAAAACGCAGCGCCGCAACAAAAAGCCCGACGGAAGTACTGGTGCAAACATCGGGTTGATTGATATGGCGCGCAGATCTGGAAATCCATTGGAGTTTGACATTTCTGATGTAAATGACACAAATTCATTTTTTTCCCTTTCAATTAAAGTTGATAAAGAATAATAACTTAGATCGAGCAAATTATTAATAGCGGTATGGAAAACTTTCACATCGAGGGGTCACATTATATACCCGAAGTTAATTTTAATGCAGAAACGGGAGTATTGGAAATATCAGGGGAGTCTTATCATGAATATACTATAGAGTTTTTTCAGCCTATTTTCGACTGGTTAAAAGAATATACCGACGACAGTGGCCGAAAAATCACCTTAAACTTCCGGATGAGTTACTTCAATACCAGTTCTTCCCGACGTTTCTTAGAAATGATGAATATTCTGGAAGACTACCATTTTAACAAAGATGGAGATGTAACCATCAACTGGTATTATGAAAAAACGGACTTAGACATGTTGGAAAGTGGCGAAGAATATGCCGACGACGTGAAAGTTGAGTTTAATCTGATCGCTTACTAGGGCATTCTGCATTTTACGCGAATACTTAACCAAGAAATTGAAAATTGTAGCATAACCGATGGTAAACCCATCAGGATGTGCTACAATTTTGCTTTAGTAACGCTTTCAAAATAAGTTTCGAGGTTCTAGTGCAATTACTCAAAGCTAAACCGGACAGTTATTGCGAACGCGTTACTTAGCAGTAGATAGAAAGTTGCTTATACAATGGTGTCGGCTAATTTCTCAGCAATGAGGCCAGCCACACTTTTGATTTGTAATATGGAGGCATCTGTGTTTACTGCATTGGGGTGGGTATCGGTAGAAACGACGCACTCAAACAACCCACTTTGCTGTAGGCGTTCCATAGCGTTGTTGGGAAATATACCGTGGGTAGTAATGGCGGATATCTTGGCTGCACCTGCTTGTTTGTAAGCCTTGGCGGCATTGATCAAAGAACCCCCTGTACGAATCATATCATCATAAATCACTACATTTTTGCCTTGTACATCGGCATTGATGCCCGTAATTTGGGTTTCATCACCACTAATACGACGTTTGAATACAAATGCAGCATAAATGCCCATATCATTGGCTAGGGACTCTACCCACTTTGCCCGACCAGTATCGGTACAGGCCAATATAAAATCATTGCCTCCAAGTTCACGAGCGGCCTCAATCACAATATCTTTACAATAAATATGCACTGGGCGGATATCACCCTCGAAATAATGTTGTAAGCCTGAGGTGTGCAAATCAAACAGTAATACGTGATTGCCTCGCCCAGTAATGGGAATGGCCGAAATCAAGCGGGCTCGGGTTTTGGCAGTCACCACTTCCCCTTTTTTGATGGCCCGTTCCATTGTAGAATAACCAAAGTATGGAATGACCAAAGTCAAAGTTTTTCCTCCGTATTTCTCTATGGCACAAGCCAAATCGTATAGTTCCAGGGTGTCAGAGTCAGATATGGTGCCTCCCACAATGATCACATCTTTGCCGTTGACATCCGATAGAATACGTTGATAACGCTCTCCATCTGGAAAGAATTTGACTTCAGTTTGCCCATCTTCGAAATCGCCCAATGGTAGTAACTTTGTTTTGAGATAGTGATAATTTTGGGTGCTAAAAATAATCTTCATAGGGTTTGATTTTCAAAACAAGCAGTTTGTGATGATCTTCTGCTTTGAAGTAAGAGGTTTATAGTCAGTACTTTATTGGAATAAAATTTCCTTGAATTTTTAAATTAGAAAGAATTTGATAGGAATCCAAAGAACAAATCATGCATATGCGATTTTGTAGCGAAAAGCATCGCAGAAAAAATAAATTTTATGCAATTTGCATATTATTGAGAACAGGAAATACACCAAATGCCCATAATTGAGTCATTATATCAAGCACCTAAGTGGTTACCCAATCCTCATTGGCAAACCATCTACCCTAATTTATTTCGTAAAATCAAGGGGGTAAAGTATCGCAGGGAACGAATTGCTACTCCTGATGACGACTTTTTAGATTTAGATTGGTCACACGCTTCTGGTCAAACCCAAAAACTGGTGATTTTATCACACGGAATGGAAGGAGGGGCGGATCGAGCTTATATTTTGGGAATGGTCAAGGCTTTTAATAGCCAGGGATGGGATGCTTTGGCTTGGAATTTAAGAGGATGTAGTGGTGAACCCAACCAAAAGTTACAGCTTTATCACCATGGCATCACCGAAGACCTTGATGTAGTGGTGCAACACGCATTGAATCGGACTCACTATCAGGAGGTAGTACTGGTTGGTTTTAGTTTAGGAGGAAACCTAAACCTAAAATACTTAGGAGAAAAAGGGAAAGACCTTGATGGTAGAATTAAAAAATCGGTGAGTTTTTCTACCCCTTGCGATTTGGCAAGTAGTGCTCCTTTGTTGCAAAACCGTAACAACTGGATGTACCAATTCTATTTCAAGCGGAAGCTCACCAAGAAAATAAAGCTTAAAAGCCAACAGTTTCCCGAAGAATTACCACTAGAAATGCTAAAAAAAGTGGATTCTTTGTTAGATTTTATTGATATTTATCTGGCACCCATCCACAACTTTAAAAATGCTGAAGATTATTTTAATCGAGTAAGTGCCCGATTCTATCTGGATAAGATCACGATTCCTTCATTAATTGTGAATGCAGTGAATGATTCTTTTCTTTCACCAGAATGCTCGCCAGTAAAACTGGCCCAGGCTCATCCTGCTATATTTGTAGAAAACCCAGCCACCGGAGGGCATTGTGGTTTTCCACCAGGAAATAAACAAGGACTGTACTGGTCCGAAAAGAGAGCTTTAGAATTTGTACTTCAAGATAAATAATGTTTAGGCAACACACATATGAAAAGAGATAGAAAATTTTGGTATTCGTTTTTCAGTGAGTTAGGCTTTATGATTATGCCTTATGCTTACAACAACCAAAGCAATACACTGTGGGAATGTGAGAGTGTATCTATAGGACAAGAAATACAGTATCCGGAAAGTGAGGGGTTTAAAATAGTGAAAACGGATAATTGTTTTTTCTTTTATCATTTGGACGAAATTATGCTCAACAAAGCCTTAGACACGATGCGTTACAGTGATTTCGTGATCCGTCGTAAGCTTCAGAAAGCACGCATTGCCCTGAATACCAAAGCGCCTAAAAGCAAAAATATCATTCGTTTTCAGAAGCACCCTTTGCTTAATGGGTTAGATCCAAAAGCTTTTTTTGCGACGATTGCACAGGTCACCAATGAAATTGACCCCTTGAACCGACGCAATGGAGGAGATTATTTCCAAGATTATGATACTTATGGCTTTTTTGTGCTCGACATAGAGCGACGATGAAAGCTAACAAAATACATCTATAGCCAAACTTCTCGATATCGAGGAGTTTTCTTTGTTTTAGAGGGTAGCCTAAATGGTTTTACAGTCAACAGACCTAATAAAAAAACATCTGCTAAATTTAAACCGACTTTCCGCACGTATGCTTTGTAGTTTAAATAATTAATAAACTACTG
>CALDJV010001041.1 GCA_937899305.1 uncultured Cytophagaceae bacterium | reverse complement strand
AAGTGATGTACTAATAATTAAATTTAGTGAATAAAAGTAAAATATTTTTACCTCCCATCCTTTATCAAAAGCGAAACAAATCCGTAACTAAACATACCTAATTTGATAAATAGTAAAAATGGCGATAAAACTGGTGGTATTTGATATGGCTGGCACCACAGTCAACGATGCGGACAATGTACATCGCGCATTGCAACAAGCTTTGCAAAAAGCAGGGTATGTGGTTACGCGAGACGAAGTGAACGCCTTTATGGGGTACGCCAAACCGATTGCCATTCAAGAAGTGTTACGAAGCAAAGGAGTGAGCACTGATAAAGTAACCAACCAGGCCTACATTCAACAAATTCACCAAGATTTTGTAGAAGAAATGGTGCGTTTTTATCGTGATAGCCAACTGGTAAGCGAAAAACCAATGGTGAGAGCAACCTTTCGGGAGCTGAGAAAACGCAATATAAAGGTGGCCATTGATACTGGATTCTCAAGAGAAATTGCCGATGTCATTATGGAGCGTTTGGGTTGGAAACAAGACGCTATCTTTGATTACTCAATTACGAGCGATGAAGTACCCAATGGGCGGCCGTATCCAGATATGATCTATAAAGCAATGCAGGCAATGGGGATTGAAAATGCCTATGAAGTAGCCAAAGTAGGTGACACCATATCGGATGTGAAACAAGGCAGGGCAGCCAAATGTAAATTGGTGATTGGAGTAACCACTGGAGCATATACTCGAGAGGAACTAGCTCACTATGAACCTACCCATTTGATCGACTCTTTGTTTCAGGTAATAGAAATAATTGATGATGAGGTTGCCGAGCAACGTGCTTGAAAAGGATAAAAATTGAAGAATGGTAGATGAATGAACACCAAACAACGATTTTAGATTTCTTCGGCGGCCTGTCCACCACCTTCTTTAGTGACGCTTTCAAAATAAGTGTCGAGATTTTAGTAAAATCACTTAAAGCTAAACAAGGCGCTTTTTGCGCTCGTAGCAGGGCTACGGGCAATAAAAGGAACGAAGTGTAGCGAAGAGGGATAAAACTAAATCGGACAATTATTGCGAACGCGTTACTTAAATCCTGATTCGTTGATCAGTGCTCTATTTTTCTAGAAAAAACTACCGTTATTGTACTTCTTCTATCAACTTGACACTTTCTATTTTGTCTCCAATCATTAGCTTGTGTACCACGTCCATCCCTTCTACTACTTTGGCAAAAATGGTATAGTTACCATCTAAATGAGGAGTGGGGGAGTGGGTAATGAACCACTGACAACTTTCGGTATCTTTCCCGGCTGAGGCTAATCCTACATAGCCTGTACCATAATTGAGGGGCGCAAACTCAGAGGCAATGGAATAATCCAATCCTCCAAAACCATCTCCACGAGGACAGCCTCCCTGGGCAACAAAATTGGCAATGACTCGGTGGAATGTTTTACCATCATAAAATCCTTTTTTTGCCAACGTCACAAATGTAGCCACGCTCATGGGGGCTTCGTTGACAAACAATTCAAAGGTAACGTTGCCTTTAGAGGTTTTTAGCTGCACTTTTTGCGATTGGGGCAGTCCTTTGACCAATGCCCAGTCCATTTCTTTTTTAGTTTTGGTAGGCGAGGGCTTCGTTTTTTTCTTGCCATTAAAATAATCAATGGTTCGCTGGAGCTCTTGGTAGGCCTCAATGTCTCGAGGAAGGTCTAGTGAGTCTAAGGTTTTTTGCAAAAACGAACGATCTCGATAGTACTTCTTGTAGCCTAACTTGTCGTTGCGCAAAGTTTGGGCGGCGTGATAAATCAGGCCAACATCTTTGCTCTCGATAGCATATTTAAAAATGTCACCAAAATCTTTTTTTACACTATCGGCCTTTACCTTATCAAAACTAGGCAATCGTCGGATCTGACTAAGGGCATCAATGGCAAACGTACGGATGACCTTATTGTCACTATTGTATAGTTTTTCGGCAATCCAACCATAATCCTTTAACTGTGTAGCCAAGGCGGTCAACAAATAGCTTTGTTCATAAATATTTTTGGATTTGTTGTAAGTCGCCTTGATGTAATCCCCTACTTTATTGTCATCAGAAAATTTATAGGCGACTGAAAGTAAGTTAGATTTAACCAACCAATAAGGGCTTTTTTGGGCCAGCTGTAGCAAGGTATCTACATCGGCAACAGTCGCATTGCGAAGTAAGTACTGTGAAGCGGTAATGGCAACGTGCTCGTTTTCATCGTTGAGCGTTTCCAGTATCAGTGTGCGTACCGAGTCATAACTTGCCCGATAAGTGCGAAGGGCATTGATTCTTACCAAGTAGTTTTCATCATTTTTGATAGAGTTGACTAAAGTGGCTTGGGCCAGGGGAGATTGAATGTTAGACAAAGCACGAATGCAGTTCATTCGCACGTAGGGGTGTTGGTCACTTGCCGCAGCTTGAATCAGGTCAGCTTCTCGTTGGTCTAAGCCCTTGGCCAATCGACCAAAACGAGCCAAATGATGAGAAGCCATTTCCCGTACTCGTTCCTGATGACCAGGGCCAATTAGATTAATCATGGTTTCGTTGAGCGAATCGTTAAACATACGGCTTTGCCCAGCTCTAAATATGCCTAGTGCCAGCCCATACAACAAATCTTCATCTTTGATTTTCAAATTAGCCAAATACTTCAGCCCCTTTTGGGTAGCTACGCGGCCTATAGCTTCCAACAACTTTATTTTTACTTGCTTGTTCTTTTCTACCTCCCAGGCCAAAATCAAGGCATCTTCCACTTGGTGACGGGCCTTCATTTTTTTACCAGTTTGCCCCAAAGCATAGGCGGCAGCGTGTCGCACTGCTATTGCCTTGTCTTTGAGCAGGCTGGCCAAGGTATCTGCCAAAGTGGTGTCTTGTACCGAGGCATAAGTCAGTGCGGTGGCTTCTCGATACATAGGATTAGAATGAGTAAGATAGGGAAGGAGTGATTGACCATCTCGTAGGTTTTGGAAGCCATAAATTTTTACTAGAGTATCGTCGCCAAACCGATTGGTCATCTGAACGTTTTTGATCGTGTCGCTCTTTACAGTAATCGTGGAATCTTTGGTGTCATTATTTTCCTCTTTTTTGCTACCACAGGCCCATACCAGGGTGCTCAAAATCACCAAAGCAAGTATCTTTTTCATAGTTTCAGTGTTTCTATCTTTTGAAGATGAGTCGCAATGTAAGTTTTCTTGAGCGCAAAGATAAAATTTTGAAGGGATAAGTAAGCGGTTTTATCGCTACAAATAGAAGAGAAAGGATAGAAAACCTATGGCTACGGCCTGCAGCACAAGTGCGGGCATCATCGTATGATTTAAGTTCGGAAACTTAAACCAGTAAAATACTGGTTCACAAGCGATGACAGGCTCCTAAAAAATGAGGCCTAAAAAAAGTGGGGAATATACTGATTTACCGGACTGGTTTTACCCCACCCCAATTACTACTTCTTTTGTATTTGTATTCCTTTTGGCAACGCAAAATCTTGATCAGAGAGGTTCATTTTCTCAATTTTAATTGCAGTACTTTCCCAAGTAAATTGATTCGTTTTTATGATTATTTTCAATGGGAGTGCCCCTTTACTAGCTCGAAGATAATCAATCCAATTGCCAAATAAATGGTTTTGGAATGGTTCAGGGTTTACTCTAATATCCTTGGCATAATAATAAATCGTTGTTGACTCGGATCTTTTGAGGATGAGTTTGTTGCAAGCTTTACCCAATATAGTAAGGGTTTCTTGGGAGTACTCTATCTCCTCTACTTTGGTTTGCGCTAACTTGGCATCCATTACTTGGGCCGTTTTGTTAGGAAATATAGCAAAATATTGGTTGGTTTTACTTTGATAGATTTGTGCCTGAATAGCTTTACCATTCAAAACAGATTTATAATTACGGGCGTTGATGTAGTAATCCTGTTGTTTGCCCATCATAGTGGTCATCATGGCAGTCATGTCTTTACCATCTGGGGTAAAAAACTTGTTTTCGTAGAGAATACGGCCAGTAAAATTTTGAGCTTGGAGAAAATTATATTGAATGAGTGTGAGTAGAATGAGGAGAACTATTTTTTTCATAATGCTTCAAGTTTGATGAGTAAATATAGGTAATAAACCATATTAATAGCCATTTTGGGTGAAGTTTTGACAAGATATATAAGTATAAACATATTCAAGGCGACATATGCTTGTGGTTCAATACTTTTACTTTCATTAAATCTAATTTGCTTTCCAGCTAATACTACTTTTTTTTGTATAGCAAAATTGAGAAAATAACTTTTCGATTTAAACAAGTTGGAAACAGACACTTTGTAGATCCAAGTCTTCGTATATGGGCTGTCGACCAATGCTGTTTCCTTAATGAACTCAAATTTCAATCGAAACAAAAGTGGGTGAGTTTGCGAAAACCGAAACTACAGCTCCGCTGTGTAGAGCTCAACGAAGTTAAATGACGATCGAATCAAGGATAAAGTCCTGGTTTCGTCATTTTGTGGCAACCGATAGCTACAGCTATGCTGTGCTGAGCTCTGCCGAAGGCTAATCTTTGACTTTAGTGGAGGCATTTCAAGGTCTCGTTCAAAATAACGTGCTAAAAATGCACGCACAAAAATAGATTGCCACAGATTTTTGGGAGAAAGTACAGGTTTTGAAGGAAGTATCGATCAAGAATCTTCGAGAATATCCTAGTGTCTGACGTCCTTGGTTTTTCAAAACCCTTAAGATCTTAGGCTTATAGTGGTTATTCACGAATTGATTTTTGTGTTATTCCAAAGTTTTGAAATAAGTTTTAAAAAAAATACCTGATTAAATCGCTGATAATCAGCAAATTAATCGAATTAGAGGTCACTGTTTTCTTGGCTTCAAGACCAGTACGTCCCCTGTCCTTCCGAACCTTGGTGAGGATGAAGTTGGAATGCACGAAATTTCGTTGATACCTACTTCATCCTCA
>CALDJV010001040.1 GCA_937899305.1 uncultured Cytophagaceae bacterium | reverse complement strand
AACCATAGTTATTCAATGCAATATAATAAATATAACTATACAAAGATATAGTGTAATATATTGATGAGAAACTGCATAAAAATTTTGTTTTAGGGAATAATTTGAGGCAGATATATAATTTTGTTTTCCTAAACAAACACCTTACAAAAATGACTTTTGAGGAATATTTGAAAAATAAAAAAATTGACGAAAATTTATTCAAAACTCATGAGCCCGAGCGCTGGGAGGCCTGGAAGGGCATTTTTGAACAAATGCACCCTGACAGTTTTACCGCTCAAAAGAAGTTTTTGATCAACGATATGCGAAAAAAATACTTGTTAAAGGATGAAGGGAGTATCTAAAAAATAACATACCTAATTAGTTATTCGCAAAATCACTGACTCTAATAGGGAGACTATTTATTGCATCCTCCCTAACGTCTTATCTCACAATGAGGTAATTGTTTCAGCAAAGCGGCTGTTTCTTCATCAGGTATCAGCGTATTTACCATGTCTATGTATTCTAGTTTTTGCAATAGACTCAACTCAGGCGGAAAGTGTTTCAAAGCTGCACTATTTATTGATAAATAGGTTAATTGCTCAAGCTTTCCGACAGCAGAAGGCAAAACAGTTATTTGACTTTGACTCATATTTAAATAAGTAAGATGAGTCAGTTGTCCTATTTCTTCAGGCAAGGTCATCAATTGCTGATGTTCGCTCACTTCTAACATTTCCAGGTTACGCAACAAACCTATTTCGGCAGGAAGGCGGGTAATTTGATTTCTACACAAGATCAACTCTTGTAACTGATGAAGCTTACAAATTTGCTTCGGAAGCACGTCCAGGCTCGCAACAATCTCTATCCTACGAAGCTTTTTCAAGTCAACTAGACCATCTGGCAGGCTCTCAAAAGGTGCATTGAAAAAACACAACTGCTCTAAGTTGCTCAACTTTGTCAGGCCCTCGGGTATGTTTTTCAAGATCATGTTGTGAATGGTGAGCTTGCGCAAACGGTGTAACTCCCAAATGATATCGGGTAGTTGGGCAATGGTACCCACGCTCAATTCTTCCAAGCGATTCAACGCCCATATTTGGGCTGGCAAAATAGCATCGTTGGCATCGGTAACCACCCCACTTACCCTGACCAAAGGCTGATATGCTTCAATCAACAACTGAAAACCTGGAACCCCTCGAGCAATCTCGAAAGCCAGTTGCACCTGGTCGCGGTGGATAGACCGCAATAGTTGTAAAAAATTTTCTTGGTAGCGCTGCGTGTCCATCCAAACTTTAGTGATCGGTGGCTTGCTCCCAAGCCTGAGTCAAACCTACAAAATCGGCCACCGACAATTGCTCAGCTCTTTGGTTGAGCAACTCTAGCGGCTTGAGCGATTCGGGTAATTGAATAGATTTCAAAGCATTGCGTAAGGTTTTACGTCGGTTGTTAAACCCTTGCTTGACAATGCGTTTGAACAGTTTTTCGTCACAATCTAACTTTTCTACCTCGTTTCTCACCAAAGTAATTACCCCAGAATGTACTTTGGGAGGGGGATCGAATACCTCGGGAGGCACGGTAAACTGATAGTCAATGTCGTAATAAGCTTGCAACAACACACTCAAAATACCATAGGTTTTGCTTCCGGGAGGGGCCGCAATCCGTTCGGCTACTTCTTTTTGTAACATGCACACCACTTCCTGCACTTGTTGGCGGTGGTCCAACACTTTGAAAAATATCTGGGAAGAAATATTGTAAGGAAAGTTGCCAATAATGCCAATGGGTTGGTGGTCAAACAAAGCCCCCAAGTCGGTATTCAAAAAATCTCCCTCGGTAATTCGGGGGGCCAAATCAGGATAATGCTTTTGCAGGTAACTCACCGACTCGGTATCTATTTCTATAATATGAGTGGTGAATTTTTCGGACTTGAGCAAAAAATCGGTCAACACCCCAGTACCAGCGCCAATCTCCACCAAATGGGTGTACCCACGGTGTAGTTGCAATTGATCCACAATGCGTTCTGCAATCGATAAATCAGTCAAAAAATGTTGTCCCAGATGTTTTTTTGGCTTGACCATATCCAACGTAATGGGTTAAAAAGTGAATAATAACTTGAAATTTGGGGCTTCCATACAAAGCTATCCGCCCCAAAACTACGCAAACCATTCATTCATTTAGCTTAATCCACACAATTATTATAGTTTTGTGGTTTAAAATTGATCATTATTCTCATGCAAATAAAGCTTACACTCCAATCAGAAATTGATTCAAGCCAACACCTGGCCGTCATTATCCAAGACATTCAAGAAGCTCAAGCCTATTGTGCCACCGAACCCGCCTGGCAATATGTGCAGGGTCAGGTGGACGAAAAAAACAAACAACGTCCCCAGGTAATTCACCTCAACCAATATACCCACCATACTTTTTTTATATACCAGCCCCGTTCTAGTCAGGCCGCCCATTATGCCTCCGAGGCACTACGCAAGGCAGGTCATACCCTTTGGGATTTGGTAAACCAAGAAAAGCTCTCTCAATTGCAGCTTGCTTCGCCAGCAAATCCGCAAGCTTTGGAGCTAGCCGAAGGTTTGCTATTGAGCAGTTACCAATTTTTGAAATATAAAAAAAACCCTGCTCCTCATGCTTTAAAAGAATTATTGTTCGTGTCTACGGCCATCGAGGCTCCCCAACTAAAAGGCCTGGAAAACATCGTGGCGGGTACTTTTGTAGCTCGAGACTTGGTCAACGAACCTTTTGTGTACCTTACTGCTCCTCAACTGAGCGAAGAGATCAAAAAACTAGGGCAAGAAGCTGGGTTCGAGGTAGAGGTGTTCGACAAAGAACAAATCATTGAGCACAACATGGAGGGGTTGCTTACGGTCAACAAAGGGAGTGTAGATCCGCCTACCTTCAATATTTTGACCCACAAACCCGAAAATGCGATCAACGAACAACCTTATATATTGGTAGGTAAAGGCGTGGTGTACGATACTGGAGGGCTTTCGCTCAAACCTACGGGCAAGTCGATGGATTTTATGAAAGCCGATATGGGTGGAGCGGCCACAGTAGTGGGCAGTGTGTATACTTTGGCCAAAAACAAGGCCCCGCTTTATGTCATTGGATTGATTCCAGCTACTGACAACCGCCCCGGCCTCAATGCCATTACACCGGGTGATGTGATTACCTATGCCAACGGTAAAAGTGTGGAAATTATGAATACCGACGCCGAAGGACGCTTGATCTTGGCCGATGCTTTGATCTACGCCCGAAGATTTAACCCGGCTTTGGTACTGGATTTTGCCACCCTTACCGGATCGGCAGTGCGTGCCTTGGGCAACGAGGCCATGGTAATGATGGGGACCGCCGAAAGAAGCACCAAAAATCGCTTGCTCGAAAGCAGTGAAGCCACTTACGAAAGAATGGTGGAGTTTCCGCTGTGGGAGGAATACGGAGAGCCGCTCAAGTCTGACATTGCCGACATCAACAACTTGGGTACTGCCGAGGCCCAGGCCATCATTGCGGGCAAGTTTTTGGAGCATTTTGTAGAAGAAAACTTCCCCTGGATTCATATGGACATTGCCGGAACTGCATTTTTGCACAAACCCCAAACCTACAAGGGCAAAAATGGCACGGGGTCAGGGGTGCGTTTGATGTATCATTTTCTCACTGGCTTTGCGCAATCATAACACAACTATTCAAGTCTAAACTTCCAAAACGTTAGAATTTATATGTCGCTAGAAGATAACAAACCCGTGATAGGGATTACCATGGGAGATTACAACGGAGTGGGCGCTGAGGTAATTCTAAAAGCATTGGCCAATAAGCGCATATTAGAGGTATGTACTCCTGTTATTTATGGGTCGATGACCATTGTTTCGAAATATCGAAAAATCCTGGGACTCGACAGCTGGTACATCAACCAAGTCAATCGCATTACCCAAATTAGTTTCAAAAAAACCAACCTGGTGCATTGTACCAACCAAAAAAACCCCGATGTGGTACCGGGAATGGTGAGCGAAGAGGCCGGAAAATTTGCCTTGGAATCCATTGTAGCAGCTACCAAAGACCTCAAGCAGGGTTTGATAGACGCAGTAGTGACGGCTCCGATCAATAAAAATAACATCCAGAGCCCTGATTTTAAATTTCCGGGCCATACCGAGTATTTTACCAAGGAAGCCGGCATCCAAGAAAGCTTGATGATGATGGTAGCCCCGAGTATGCGCGTAGGAGTATTCACCGGGCACATTCCTTTGAGCCAAGTCAGTAGCCAAATCAACCGCGATAAGCTATTCACCAAGGTCAATTTGTTGCTCAATACGCTTAAACGGGATTTCAATATTCAAAAACCTAAAGTAGCGGTGTTGGGGCTCAATCCCCACGCGGGCGAAGAGGGCATGCTGGGCAGCGAAGAACAGCAAATCATCAAGCCTACGCTGATAGAAATGAAAAAGAAGGGCAATTTGGTATTTGGGCCTTATCCGGCGGATGGTTTTTTTGGCACCCACGATTACCGTAAGTTCGATGCAGTGCTGGCCATGTACCACGATCAGGGATTGGTGCCTTTCAAAACCCTGGAGTTTGAATACGGTGTCAACTATACTTGTGGATTGCCTTTTGTGCGTACTTCGCCTGACCACGGTACGGCTTACAAAATTGCTGGGAAAAACCTGGCCGATGAAAGTTCTTTCCGGGAGGCCATTTTTGTGGCTTGCGATGTGGTTAAAAACCGACGGTTCCATAAAAAGGAAGTGATATAATTGTTCTATTGTTCCGCCTTCGGCTCATTGTTAAATTGTTTGGCTTCGCAGCGTTCCTGTTAGTCGGTGTGCGATGCGTTGCAAAACAATTTAACAATAGAACAATGTAGCAATCAGCTGAAAGCGAAACTTATAAAGTCTGCAAAAACGAACACAGCTGTACTTCATTCATGAGGTAACGCACCTCGTCGTACAACATTTGCAAACGGGCCTCTAACTGTTGGGCGGTGGCTTTGGTCAAAGGTTTATAAGGTTTGGGGTACGTATTGAGCGGTTCTTCGGCTTCAAATACCAAGCGCTCGAGTCGGGCGTGAATGCTTTTTTGGAGCAACATCAACTGCATCGAGCTGGGGGTAGGGATGATTACTTTTGGGGCAGGAGCTTCCGACCCATTCAATTTATGCGTATCTTGCATGTCTGTGAAATGTTTATTTTGCATAAGCCCTTGAGGTTAGGCGCCAACCATCAACCTCTTGGGCTACCTTTTCACTTGAAAAGACATAACAAATATAAGAAAAATGTTAATAATAACATACTAAAATTTACATTTTTCATTCTTTCTTTTTGACATGGTGCATTAATTCATAGTCACAAAACTCATCCAAAATCCGTTTCATCTTTTTTTCTGAAATACGTTCTACTCCTTTATAATAGATAGACTTGGTGACTCTCAAAGCTGGGGTTTTCTGCTCAGTAGGCAAACCAGGATACACATTCTCTAAAAACCACTCAAAGGCTTGTTCTATGGTTTGGAATTGGGGCATTTTATTCTTGTTTTTTGAAGGATAAAGATAGGGAATTTTGCATTACTCTCTAGCGCAAGCGCTGGAGAGGGGGTACAAATGTATAATGTACTCCTATGTTATTCAAAACTACCACTTTTAGCGGTGACATTCTCATTCGATACCTGCCCTGTCCTTCCGCCTAAAACAAAAGGGTAAAAAAGAGGAT
>CALDJV010001039.1 GCA_937899305.1 uncultured Cytophagaceae bacterium | reverse complement strand
TGCGGAAAGTCGGACCAATTCATCGAGGTTTTCGAAATAGGCTTGCTCCAAGTCATTCTCCAGGCACAAAAACAGGTAAAACCGGAGTTCTTTGGCTACGGTTTCGCTGTATTTTCCATCCAAGCCCTTACATAACTGAAACGCCAACCTGATATTGGCCTCATCATCACTACGAAGCAAAGTCAAAATCTTGGCATTATCATCTGAAATATGTGTCATAATATGTAATTTAAGAGCTTTTCGGGAAAACAATATGGAAAGCAGAGAAAAAGAAAACCTAAAACAACTACTTCTAAGCGACGATGAAGCCAATGTACTGGTAGGAATTCAAATTTTGGGCAGCTTGGAACAAGACGAAGATTTGTGGGCCATTGTGTTGTACTTGTTGGTGATCCATTCCAGAGATACCGTCATTTTTAAAAATCTTTGGGAGTTGGTAAGCAATAGAGTCACTCTAGATGCTACTCCTCCTTTGAATTCGTACTTTTGGGCACGTTATTTAGAATTAAAAGATACTCTGAATGCCATTCGGGCTTTCACCGAGCACTTCCCCATCAATTTACAAATCTGCTTGTCACTCCTGATCAATCAATCCAATAATGATATGAACCTGATTGGATACTTACTTTTTGGACAAGCGCAAGGACTAGACCTTTCGGGAGTAAATGCAATTCAGCAAAAATACAATATCAACATTTCCAATCAATTTGAATTGCCTTCCGATATGCTCTCATCTTTAAAAGTATTTCCAAAACTCAGGTATTTGACGATTTCCAATCGGACTTTGTTCGATTTCCCCGATGATCCAACTGTTTTTCAGAGTTTAAATGAACTCCACGTATCTTTTCAATATTGGCGAATATTTCCTTTAGGTATTACCAAGATCTCAACCCTTGGGACTCTAAATCTAGATAAGATGCCCTTGGGCAATGTGGACGAAAATATAGGCGCTTTGTCTCAACTGACTGGTTTGACAATTTCAAATACTCAAATTACTCAAATTCCGGCGAGTATGGGGCAATTACAAAAACTCAGGTACCTCAAAATAGACCATGGACAGATAAATAGCCTACCCGATTCGCTGGGGTTATGTAAACAACTTGATTATTTGAATGCGAGTCATAACAACATCAACTGTTTGCCAGAAACCCTGGCCAACGCAGAAAAACTACAACATATTAATCTGAATCATAATCAACTGACGAAACTGCCCGAAAATTTAGGTGACTTGAAAGCCCTAAAATCCCTGTATCTGGAATACAATCAACTCACCAAGTTGCCAGATAGCATCACACAATTGGCAGACATACAAAACCTGGCTTTGAAAAATAATAAATTACAGGTGTTGCCAGAAAAGATGGGAAAGTTGAGTCATCTGAAACAGCTGGAGGTTAGGAATAATCAACTCGAGTATCTGCCTGCCAGCATTGATCAATTGACCTTGCTTGAAGAACTGGTATTGAAAAACAACCAGTTGCAAGCACTGCCCGTTACTTTGAAAAACTTGAAACGCCTCAAACACATCAATCTAAATACCAACAAATTTGACCAGTTGTCTGAGGGGCTTATTGAGTTGAAATCATTGCAAGACCTAAGTATTCGGAAAAACCGTTTAGTAGCATTGCCTGATGCCATCGACCAAGCAAAAGATTTGCGTATTCTGAATCTGAATGAAAATGAAATCAGCGTGCTCCCCGATAGTGTTGGAAACTTGTCTTTGCTCACGAGTTTGTATATGGCCAAAAACAAACTTAAAAAGCTACCCGAGAACTTCTGTCAGGCTAAAAAACTGATCAATCTTGATTTGAGCCATAACCAACTTTCGGAACTACCAGAGGATTTTGGGGCACTCGAACAGCTGGCGATCTTGTATCTTCACGGAAATAAGATTACCCAGCTGCCTAAAAGCTTTGGGCAACTCAAAAACCTGCAGATACTCACCCTGGATTATAATCAACTGAAGGAGTTCCCCCTTGACGCGTTGAGTAACCTGGAACGATTAGAGAAATTATCCATTGCGGGCAACCAAATCCAAGCTTTACCCGATATTATAGAATGCCTACCGCGTTTGGTTGAATTGAACCTGGCCAACAACTTGCTCACTCGTTTACCCCAGGCTTGCACCCAATGGAGTTGGTTAAGAACACTCAACCTTAACCGCAACCGCCTGAAAAGCTTGGACTTGGAAGGGTTTATGCATTTGGAGCGAATAGCAGCACACCATAATGAACTCACCGTGGAGGCGATCAACCCTAAAATTTCAAGAGGTTTAGAGGTCATGATGCTCCAAGGAAACGCCTTTACTCAGGCCGATAAAAAGACATTACAAGGTCGGTTTAGAAAAGCAACCGGCCGACGAGTGAATGTGATGCTGTAGATATTCGAGCTTTTGTGTTCTTGTGAATATGTATACCAGACAGGTTTTAAAACCTGTCTGGTAATATATGATTAAACAGCCTTTTAGATCCTTATATTCAAGTTTGAGTAACTATTTTTTTATCACAAACTTTTTCCGAACGAGTTCAGGCCCAGTACCAATTTCTAGTATATACACTCCAGCGGGCAATCGTTTAATATTAAACTGATTGCTGACTAGTTTTCCTTGATACATTCTTTTTCCCACCTTGTTTTTTACAACAAAGGTCTTGTTGGCATAAACCCCGTTTTTGATGTATAAAACATCTCCTTCGGCAGGGTTGGGGTAAAGTATCACATCATTGTGACCTACTGACAGTTGTTTGCTTGCTCTTGCCGCTGATTTGTTGCCAATGTTGATGGTATAATCCTCTACTTCGCCATAAGTAAAAGAACCACAAGGAGACGGAACGGCATTGTATTGCATAGAAACCCGCATACGGGTGTTCCCCTCTAAGGCAGTGGCTGGAATGGTAATGGTACCCGATACCGAGGTACTTTGAGTAGCTGCTTGAGTAAATACCTGTTCTCCTGCGTCCGTGAAATCACCGTTTTGGTTAAAGTCTATCCATACACTGTATCCTTCGCTGTAGATAGTACCAGTCCAGGTAGGCGTAATGGTAATGGTCGCGCTGGTTCCTTTGGCAATGGTGGTAGACTGGGCAGTGAAATCGGCATATCCGGCATTTACTCCCGAAGTATTATCAATGCTACCCAATTGCACCCGATTGATGTATTCATCGTTGACGTTATTTCCTTGAGAAGCACAATAAGATGGGGGAGGTGCGGCGCCTCCCGCCTCTACTCTGACATGGTCAATCGCAATATCGCTTTGCCAACCACTGTTGCCCGACCCAGTAGTGACTATAAATCTAAAAGAGACACTACTTCCTTGGTAAGGAGTCAAATCAACTGATTCACTGAGCCAATTATTCCCTTGTTCGCCAGACTTAGTAAACACTTGTATCCAAGTGCTGCCATTATCAGTACTGGCTTCTAACTTTAAATTATTGATGCGAGAACCATACATATGATAGTCAAACTTGAGTGTAGGGTCAGTAAGCGCTGAAATATCAAAACAAGGGCTATTCAAGTAGGCCACCTTGTTTGGATACCCAGTGCCATTGCCCGAGGCTTCCACATACATATAAAAATTGCCGTTGCTGCCACTACTTGGTCCAGTGCTGTTAGATGGAGTCCCTCCCGAATCACGGGTCCAGTCAGTATCATCTCCCGAAGTAGCATTGGTCCAGAGTCCAAGCCCAGTTTCAAAACTCTCAACATAAGGAAAATTGCTTACCCCACTACAAGCCGAAGCATTGTTGGTGGTAAAGTTTACCAAAGCACTGTAAGGAGAACTTGCCCCACCCGAACAATTGCTTCTTACTTGGGCTTCATATGGAGTATTGGTTGCCAATCCGTTGAGGGTGACCGTATTGGTGTTGCTAGACGTTAGAGTCCAGGCAGTAGTGCCCACCGCTCGGTAACGTACATCATAGCTGGTAGCTCCATTGGCAGTCCATTGCAACGTGGCAGAAGTAGTTTGCACGCTGGCTGTAGCCAATCCAGCCGGAGCCGCACCTGCAAGGGGAGTCAATTGCACATTTTTGACCACCGTGGCATAGTCAGAGATTGTCACTCCGGTAAGCGTGACTGGTTGGTAACAGTCTGCCTCAAACAGAATGTCATAAGTGCCGGCCTTTACCGGGCGATAATAATCCCCATAGGGAAGTTCGGCAGGCACCCAAGACTCAAAAGCAGCTTTGCCCACAATGGTTATCTTTGCCTGAATGGGTTGATTGGTTACCGCATCGGTGACTACCCCTCGTACTCCATACTGCACTTGTTGCAACAGTGCCAAAAGCGCCTCACGGTTGTAGTTCCAATAATTGACCAATTGGTTAGCAGGTGGAGTTTTGGCATTGGATAATTCAACCGTTACCTCTCTTCCTTTTTTGAAATAAACCTGCCAATCTTGCCTTCCTCCCTGTACTTCATACCAGGCAAAACCATTGGTAATGCCATTATTTAAATCATCAAAGTAGCCAGCTGGGCTATTGGTTTGACAATGATCTCGATATTCCTCCGAAATATGCAAAAAATAATCCTTGTCAGGGTGGTCATTCGCATAGGTGTCCCAAGGGTAATTGATGAGTTCTATTCCTCCGTGAAAATTGGCCGATAACACAAAATGCTTGGAGTTGGCAAAATTCATAAACGCAATGGTTTCCACCTGATGCACATTCCCGTCCGGGTTGGTACCATCGTCGGGGTCGGGGTAGTTTCGGTTCAAATCTACATTGTTGGCATTTCCTCGGGTGGCACCAGCGACCGAAGTATTGTTGGCGCTACCACGATAGGTACCATCAGGATTGGCCAATGGATTGATCCAAACTTCGCTGTTATCCAGTAAAATTTTGATTTCGGCGTGTTTAGGATGGCCAGGGTCATTGTAGGCTTTAAGCAAATAATCGATCAGGTTGAGCATCATAGGATAACCCGCAAGTTCATCGCCATGCATCGTAGATGTAAACATGACCCGTGGTTCTTGCTCATCCAGATTGACATTGTCAGAAAGCTTTACAAAAAGCAATGATTTGTCTCCCTGGGTGGTGGCTCCTATGTTTTCTAACTTACACAGCGAGGGATGATTAGATGCAAAGTCGTTCATCATGCTCTCATAATCGGCATAAGTAGGATAAGCAGTGAGCGGGAACGTAACCGCTCGGTTCTTCAAATCCGACGTCATCGTTTGGTAGCCCACCACATTATCTTCAGAAGATACCTTGAAGGGAATGTTTTTTTGAAGAAAAGCCGCAAACTGAGACTTATTAGCCATTACTTTCACCGTTTTGGTGGTTTCATCATAATGAACAATGGCCAATTGTTTGGTAATAGAACTCAGTTGGGCTTTTTGTTGGACTACAAAAGTGAAGATGACCTCGCCTTTAGCTTGTAAATACTGCTGGGCGAGCGTTTGGTCGTTTTTTTGGGCAAAAAGGGCCCCGTTCATGATATAACATACCATGAAAGTCATTAGAAGGACTTTTTTCATTTTGTTAAGGGTTGTTAGTATAATGGTGTTAATATAATATTGCCCTTAACTTACTTTAAATTTTATGATTATGCTGAGAATTAGCAAAAAATCCGAAAATAATATGGTGAAAATGCGGTATGACTTTATGAAAAGCATTGATGGTTATTATATAACATGTTCGCCAAATACTGTGAATTATTATTGGTAAAAAAAAGGGGATT
>CALDJV010001038.1 GCA_937899305.1 uncultured Cytophagaceae bacterium | reverse complement strand
GATGTTGGGGTAACAAATTGATAAACAATTGGTTACCTATTGGCGTCATCAGTAGTCTTTTGAAGCCTTCGATGCTATAGAGACACTGCGCTCATCGTTATTGCGTGACCAACATACTATTGAAGTAACCGACCTTGGGGCCGGATCACGCAAAGGCAGCCAACCGCTCCGCAAAGTGAGCACCATTGCCCGACACTCGGTCTCTTCCCAAAAGGTGAGTGAGTTGTTGTTTCGTTTGGTAGCTTATTTTCAACCCCAACACATCCTGGAATTAGGAACCTCGCTGGGAGTCAATACCTTGTACTTGGCAAAAGCGCAGCCCCAGGCTCGAGTAACCACCATGGAGGGTTGCCCCAACTTGGCCGCCATGGCTCGCCAGCATTTCATTGACCACCAAATGAATCACATTCAATTGCAAGAAGGCAATATTGACACTACCCTCCCTGACTTTTTAAAGGGGGACCCAAAATTAGATTTTGTTTTTTTGGATGCCAACCACCGTGAAGCCCCTACCCTGCGTTATTTTGAACAATGCTTGAGCAAAGCCCACGAAGGAAGTGTGTTTGTATTGGATGACATTTATTGGTCGCTGGGGATGCAACGTGCCTGGCAACAAATCCAGCAGCATCCTCAAGTAAAACTTACCATTGATTTGTTTAGGGTGGGGTTGGTATTTTTTAGAGACAAACAACCTAAGCAACATTTTAAACTACGGTTTTAGCCCAATGACTACTACTACTGTAACAGTTGTTCGATTTCCCCACGGATGGTTACTTTATGAGAAAGGGTGAAATCGTCCAAAAAATGCAGGAAATGAGCTCTTGAGATGATCGGCTCTCCTAATGCTTGGTATTGCAATACGCAGTAATTTCTAAATTTTTCTATCCAGGCCCCGGTACAAGTTATTTTATAACCCATTTCCTGCAAATCTATGGCTGGATCGAGCCGAAGCAATCGCTCGTCAAAGAAATGCTGCCACAGCTTCACTCTAGGGATTTCTTCTGGTTCCCCATATCGTACCTGGGTATCAAATCGCCGGGTAAAAGCCTCGTCCAGATGCACTCCCTGATTGGTCGCCAGGAAAATCATACCTCGGTATTCTTCCATTTTATAAAGTAAGTAACTCACCTCTTGGTTGGCGTAGCGGTCTTGAGCCGAACTGGTACTGGTACGTTTACCAAATAAAGCATCGGCCTCATCAAAAAACAAAATCCAGTCTTTTTCATCCGCAAGCGCAAAGAGTTGCTCTAGTTTTTTGTTGGTTTCTCCCACATATTTGTCCACAATGTTGGCAATGTTCACTCGGTAAACGGGTTTACCTGCTTCTTTACCCAACAAAGCAGCGGTCAATGTTTTGCCAGTGCCCGACGCTCCATACATCAGCAACCGATACCCCTTCATTTGATTTTGGCCTATTTTAGCCACTACCTGATCGTAATGCTTGATCCACTGGCGCACTGAATTGATCAATTTTTCTTCTCGAGCGTTGAGATACAAGTCTTCCCATTTTTTGAAGGTAGTCAACAAGGTAGCGGGAAAATCGGTAGCATATTGCGGCTCATAGGGTTTTCCGCTTATTAATTGCGAATGATAGTGAGGGGATAACCTGATCGGTTGAGACAAAACACTTTCGGTTGAGAACAGACGGTCTATTTCAATCATTTGATGCTGAAGTAGAGGATGATTGGTTGAAAACAAATCGATGATGGCTTGATAGGATGACAAACCATTTCTCAGGCATAATTGCAACAGTGTTCTTCCGGTGGGGGCAAAATGGCCATTGGCTTTTTTTACAAAGCCCCAATCTACATAGTCTCGTTCTTGGGGGCATTGCATCGTAAAAAAATCCGGCAACATTTCATCTACAATCACCAACACCAGCAGTAACCTGGCTGGATGGGCCTGTTGCCACTCAAACTTCTCTATCAGCTCATCATAATATGCTGACACCTGAATGAAATCATCTGGCTCCCAGTTTTCGGTCAAACTTTCATTGTTAGAAGATGATATCTCAACCACGTTGGCATCGTTTTGCAGCATGGCTACCAACTGATGATAAACCGTGGCATCTTGCTGCCTTACTTTTCTCAGTATGACCTCTAGGTCTTCTTGGTAAAACTGTTGTCGCTGAGTGGTTACATCTCCCTTAAAGAGATGAGTTGCCTTGAACAATTCGTTCAACTGTTTTAAATCTTGGGCAAAAAATTTAGAAAGGTGAGCAAGCATTATTTTTTTTTCGTATATTGACCCAATTGCTAAAATGAGATAAAATGCCAGAAAAAACAAGTCAGCAAGCACAAACCAACGCAATTACCCAAGAAAATGCTCCTCAAAGCGAGCAAATCCCGCTATTAACTCCCCAACAAATGGCGGCTGCTACACTGAAAGCCATCCAAAATGTGGAGCAATCCCGGTCGGTTAGTGGTACCAGTAGTGATACCACCTACCATACCCACACCGTAAAAGAAGGTGAAAGTGATTTGTTTTTTATTGTAGCCAAGTATTACCCCGAGAAGGACCTGGCATTTAGAGAACAATTGGTGAAACAGATCGCTCAACAAAACAACCTGGGCACCCAACGACAAGGGGGCCAAACCAAGGTCATTATCCGGCCGGGCTATGTACTCAAAATTCCCATTCAGGACGGTTTTGTATTTCCTATGCAAGACATTGAGTACTTGACTTATCATCCCTACGCTGTGCAAAAGGGAGATACCATTTGGGCCATTGCCCGCCGACATTACCCTGCCTTTAGCTCTAGCCAGTTGAACCGCATTGTGGGCCTGATTCAAGAAAAAACCGCTACCGGATCGCTCACCACGGGCACCATTGTACAAGTACCCATTAAAACTGGTTTTGTATTGCCCCAGTATCAGCACACCCCCAGATCGAACCTCAAAACGGGCATCCAAACCAAGCAAACCCCCATGGGCGAAGTGAAAATATACGTGGTTGCCCAAAATGATTCTCCTCTCAAAATTGGGAAAATCACCGGATTGGGCATTTATGAATTGGCCAAACTGCAGCACCCCTCTATTCTGGAAAAATTGAATTTGAAACAGGTAGGCAGGTTCAATTACGAAGAATTGATCAACGTAGGAGCCACCGAACGCAACCAAAAATACTGGATAGATGGGTTTGCCAAAAGTTGGATCATCCACCAAGGGGACGAATTATTGATTGATAACCTGGAAGTGGCCATTCCTCAATCCGACCCCTTGGCTCCTCCTAAAAAGCAGCCCAAAAAATCTACCGAAGATTACGGCTCCAAAGGGCAAGGAGGGTTTACTTATTCGGCCGATTTCAACCTTCCGGGGGAGGCATTGAAAGGGTATCGGGGGAGTTCTTCCGGGGACATCAACATCACTACTTTATTGCAGGCTTTCAGTGTATTTGGGGCCAACACCCCGGACAATAAATTGACCAAAAATATGCTGTTCAACAAGATCAAGATCGCCCTCGAGTTTATCAAATACGGCATTGCCCGCTATAGCATGAGCAGCGACGCCCGAGACAACATTGAAGGCGGCCTGGGGGTAGAAGACTACGAACCTTGGGCCAACAAATTGTTGAGAAAGTATGGAGGCCTCAAGGCCATTCACCAGGTAGTCAAAGGGCACCAAGTCAAAAGTAACATTGCAAAAATAAAAGACCAAAATATAAAAGACATTGGAGCAGGCATTGAGTTGATCATGAAGATTCAGGATGCCTTGGAGGACCTTCCAGCCACCACCGCCCAGCCTATCCGTAAAAAGCTGAATACAATGCTCAGGCAAAAAGGCTTGCCCCCGTTAGGACACAAATACTATGATGCCCGCGATGGCAAACCAGTTTATATTCAATCCAGAAGACATCCTGGGTATTTTGTAAGTATGAATGCTATGAATGAACATTGGGATCAAAACGATATTTATACTACTTTTTGGAAAATTGGTAGTAATGGTAAAATGGAACAAATAGGACAACTAAATCAAAAATAATCATGATAGAAAAATATTACCTGTATGTCGTCTTTTTATCGTTGAGTAGTTGCTTAAGTACCCAAAAACAGAAATTCACTCAATATAAGTATGCTCAACAAAATCAATTATTGAATCAAAGCATTACTACAAACCTCCTTAATTTTGTAAATGGATTCAAGGCATTTAAAAAGGAAGCAAGGATACACAACAATGATAAAAACAGTTTGGCAAAAATCACAAAATACGCTCTGCTTGACAAAGATTTAGGTCACATCAATCACATCATTACCAAAATAAAAAAGAAATTTATCCAAGATGCTTTTTTTGAAGAATTCCAAAACCCTCAAAAAAAGCATATCACAGGCCTTCAAAAATCTTTAGACAAATATGCGGCATCTTTACAAAGTCAACTTTCAGCCTATGTTTCTGATACCACCTCCTGGACTCGTCGTTACCTCAAGCTCCTGCCTCCAGATGAAAGGCAAAACCCACCCAACTTTATAGATTTTTATTTTAAAAATACCAGTAGAGCTGAAGCCTTGGTTGTTTTAAGTACCTTACAATTGGGGATTTTGCAAGAAGCACTGGAGATTCAAGAGAAAATTTTGAAAGTAGAGTAAACCAGTTACAAGGCTATTTTATTATGAAACTGAAAAGAAACTCCTATCTATCGGTCACTATTTGTTTCCTGGTTTTACAAGGCTGTAAAACCAGTCAAACAAATGAGAAATATAAATTGCTCCATATCCACCAAGTTTTATACAAAAACACGCAGGCATTGGGTAGAATTTTAACGAAGAGAATCACTCGATATAAACAGTTAGTAAAATATCGTAATTACCCAAAACCCCTTTTAGATCAATTAGCGCAAGATGAAAAACTCAAAAACGAATTAATATCAGGAATTGACTCTGATTTATTGAATTTGATTCGCTACATTGAAAAAGAACTCCAAAAGCTCTCCAACCCAATTCTTGACAATGCATCTTGTCAAAGCAGAATCAAAGAAATAGCAAGAGAACTCACTAAATATTCTAATTTTTTGCGAGAAAATTTTGCTCCACATTTGAAAGATACCACCTCCTGGACCCGTCGTTATTTGAAGTTCTTGCCCCCAGATCAAAAGCAAAACCCACCCAACTTCATCGATTTTTATTTTAAAAATACCAGTAGAGCCGAAGCCTTGGTTGTTTTAAGCACCTTACAACTGGGGATTTTACAGGAAGTGTTGGAAATTCAAGAGAAGATTTTGAAAATAAAATAAGACACATGAAAAAGTACAGTCAACTATTCTCCGTTATATTTTTCTTTTACCTAGGTTGCTTACCTCAAAATAAGCAAAATTCCCAATCGTATAAAATACTAAGAGGCAAGCAAATTCAAGTTAATTTAGAAGAAAGCATTCGATTTAGTCATCAACAGCTTGATTTAAATATGGTAAGAATCAAAACAAAAGCTAAACAAGAGAATAACAGTGATAAAAGAATAAATGAAATAAAACTATTCTACTACATTAAAAAAAATTACTTCTTCATCGAGAAAACAATCTTAAAATGTATTGAAGCCCTGGATAAAGGACGTTTTAAAGACAACCCATCCCTTTTTGTTACCAGTCCTAGTCGAAATTCGTCTTCCGCTGCACGGTTTAAAATACAGTTAGATGAATCAACATGTTCGCCCCCTTCTATTTTATAAAACTGTTAATAGCTCCAATAGCT
>CALDJV010001037.1 GCA_937899305.1 uncultured Cytophagaceae bacterium | reverse complement strand
AACAATCCCCTTTTTTTTACCAATAATAATTCACAGTATTTGGCGAACATGTTAGAGTTGGGGAGTGATTTTTTTATTTCATCAGGAGAAGGCAAAATGGCAGATTGAATATGTTGGGCATATTGGATGCTGTTGACAATACTTTTATTGACCTGTTGCAGGTCTGATTTCTGTTTGCGAAGTTGATTCCCAATGGTGGTAAGTGTCTTGGTTTTATTCTCTAGTAAATCACGTTTTTCCCGAAATTCCTCAACGTATTTTCGAGACGCAATGATGGATTTGATTCGTACGCTTAAGACCAAACCTCGAATGGGTTTGGCGATAAAATCTCTGGTACCGGCTTCTAAACAGTTGGCTAGTATTTCATCCGATTGCCCACTCGTTAATGCTACCATATCGACGGTATTGAATGTTGGATGAGATTTGATCTTTCTTAAAATGTTAAAATATTCTGTTCCTAGGATGTCTAAAGCAACCAGTAAAATATCAAAGCCATCGGTGGTTGATTGAGAAAAAAGCTGACTGGTATGTTGGATAGCGCTAAATTCGTATCCATCATGGGCCATCAATTGAGCAACTTGACGGATGGTATTACTTTCTTTCTCGAGCAAGAGAATTTTAGACATGGTATAAACGGGGTTTAGCGATTGGGTATTTTGGTGCATCTTACACACTGGTGAGTAAATATCAGGTATTAGAGCATAGTTGAGGTTTATTGGTCTGCGATTTTGCCTTGACTATCAACGATTGTAGGCAATTTGGTGCTTGGAAGAGAATGAAAAATAAAGTGCTTGCTTTTCTCAATATAGGAATTTCTTTTGGTATTTGAATATTATTCTTGTTAAAGTGCAATACTTTAATTACTAAAGTGGTTATTATATTGATTTAGTTCAATTATTATCGTTGGTTTGTTACTTTTTTATATTTTTGTGACTATTAGTCATTATCTGACCTAAAAAGATACTTCATGATAACCCACCAACAAGATTCTTGGTTCCAAAATATTACAACTGTGTTTAGACAACGTAAAAAAAAGAAAAAATTGGGTATTGTATTGAGTGGAGGAGGAGCAAGGGGGTTGGCTCATGTAGGGGTGTTGAAAGCCTTGGAAGAGCATGGTATTTTTCCCGATGTGGTAGCTGGCTCAAGCATGGGAGCGATCATTGGAGCTTTGTATGCGTCGGGTAAGTCTTTTGATGAAATGATGGGTTTGATTGGGCAAGTAAGGTCCTATAAAATTATTCGGGTGGGCCTGCCATTGGGCGGAATTACCGATTTGACCTACCTAAAAAAATTGGTGAAGCAAAACATTCCTCAGGATACCTTTGAGTCATTGAAAAAGCCACTTTATGTGTGTGTATCAAATCTAAATTCGGGGAATTATGAGTTTTTTAATGGGGGCAAGCTATCTTCCGCGATTATTGCCTCTGCGGCTATTCCTTTGATTTTCAAACCGGTTAAAATCAATGATCAGTCCTATATAGATGGAGGAGTGCTGAATAACTTACCCGTAGAAGCCATTCGGGATATTTGTGATGTGGTGATTGGAGTAAACGTAAATCCCAATACTTCGGTCAGTAATGTGTCTACGATGTGGGGGATTGGCGAACGGGTGTTTGACATGCATATGGCGGCAAATGTAAAGTCGAGGCTGGGGCAATGCGATGTTGTGATAGAAATACCGAATGCGTTACAATATGGATTGTTTGATTTTAAAATGGCTAATTTGTTGGTAGACTTTGGTTATAATGATACATTGGGAAAGATTTCCGAAATTATGGAAAAAGCGAAAATTAGTACCTCGGTATAAACTGTAACCCATCTTATTTGTTTTATATTTGCATATGGCACGTTATCAAATTGTTTCTAAAGAGACATACTTAGCGCACATTCAGCATACCTCGCTGCCTACTCCTTTGCAATATGAGCGATTCGCAAACCATATTACCAACGTTCATAGTTGGTACAAGCACCTTTCTTTGCGTTATGGAGGGCATTTTATCGTATTTCTTGATCCTCAGGCAGGCAAAGTATACCCTACCCAACACCCTAGTTTGCCATTTGGTAACGATACCGCCGGATACCACAAGGCCTTTGGGCATTTGTCTTATATGTATGTGTCTAACGCGCGCCTTAAGCGACATTATTCCCGCGATGATGAAGACACTTTTCGAGAAGGAGAAATGAAAGTACAAGTGACTGAAGAGTTGCTTACCCATACCGGGTTTGTCTTGTATCCCTACATCAATCACAACGGCTTCGATACCATTTTTAACTCCTACCTTGATCGCCAATATGACATTGATGCGCTGAAAAAAGGAGAATACACCTTGCCTCATCAAGAGTTGTTTTTAGAGTTTATGCAACACTATGAAATGACCGAAACAGCTTACAACAACTTGAGCGATGATGAAACCCAATTGTTATGGCAGTCGCCCAAAAACCCAGGGGAAGAAACAGCAGAAGCTAGCCCTGCTATCCAAGCTTATGAGCTATTGGGGCAGCAAGCCGAAGAAGTGTATCGTCAGTTACGCCAAATAGAATGCGAAAAAATTGTATTGGCTTTGAGAAATCTACGAAAGTATTTGGAAGATTTGCAAGGGTAATGTTGCTACGACTTCTGTTTCAATTTTTCCAATGTTTCGGCAAATACAATGACTCCTGAATGCCCCCTTTTTTTAGGAATGGTTTTGTTCAAGTATTTGTTTCTGATCTCGGGTTTGGCAATGATTCCATCAAACCCATAACCCAGATAAGTTTGCCCTGCTTTTTTTGCATTCGGGCCGTACGGTCTCGGCTTTGTATACCATTTTTCTACCTCAAATACTTCCACAATCAATCCCTTGTACTCACTCAAGACAAATTTGAGTCCACTGATTCGTTCCGTTTTTATTTTCCAGGTTTCTTTGGTGGCACGGTAAATAGCATCATTACCAGCACCGCGTTGGTAGGTACGATTGATATTGATAATGACACAATTTTTCTCGATGCTATCCAATGGAACGGCTCTATACAACCGGATGATTTCATCGGTAGTCATCAGACCTTTCTCGATGGCATTGATCCCACCTTGAATATTGCCTTGCACATAGTGACTCAGCTTTGGAATAAATTTGAATACATCAATGAGCGAGGATTCTATCTCAAGGGCCTGTTTTTCATTGAGTCCGTGTCTTACAATCAAATGCTTTACTTTTTGTCCGCTTGCTTCAATGCGTTTGATGATGTCATATTTGTCACTAGGGGCAGTGTTTTTTAAAGCACCGCGAACGTGGTCAAAAACTCGATTTGCTTTTCCTTTACCAACGTAAAAGGGTTCATCAGTTTTAGGGTCAATCAAAAGGTATACATAAAATCGTAGTTGCTGGATGGTTTTTTCATCAAACATAGCTTGTTTCTGGTATGATGGTTAAAATGAATAGAATAGCTGGTTGAATTACTCATTTCTTTATCCCAATTTCAAATCCTTTTTCAAAGACTCAATTTTTTCTCGCAACTGAGCTTGTACCGCATCAAAATCTTCTCGTTGAGTCAAATCACCTTTGACACTGAAATAAAACTTGATTTTGGGTTCGGTACCCGAAGGACGGGCTGATACCTTGGTACCATCTTCAGTCAAAAACTGTAATACATTGGATTGGGGTAAATCAATTTGCTCCGTGTTTCCAGTTTGTAGCTGGGTAGCAGTCTGGGTCTGGTAATCTTTTAAGGTAACTACTGGACTGCCTGCCAAAGTTTTAGGAGGGTTTTGGCGGAAGTCTTCCATCATCGCTTGAATGGCTTCTGCACCTGCTTTTCCTTCTTTTTTTACTGATACCAAATCTTCCAGATAAAAACCGTATTGTAGATAGATATCGAGCAATTGCTCAAACAAGCTCTTGCCTTGGTCTTTGGCTACTGCGGTCATCTCGGCCAATATGGCGCAAGAAGCCACTGCATCTTTGTCTCGCACAAAATCGCCAATGAGGTAGCCATAACTTTCTTCGCCACCACCAATAAACTGACGTTTGCCTTCTAGTTCTCTAATTACGCTGGCAATGTGTTTGAAACCAGTCAAGGTATTGAAACAATCAATGCCAAAACGGGCCGCCATGGAATCTATCAAATCAGTAGTGACAATTGTCTTGACAATATAATCGCTTGCTTGGAGCTTATTGGCTTTTTTCAAGGCCTCTAGCAAGTAGTGAATAATCAATACCCCAGTTTGATTGCCATTGATGAGTTGCCACTCGTTGTGGTGGTTTTTCAACGCAATGCCCACCCGATCAGTATCAGGGTCGGTAGCCATCACCAAGTCTGCGTCTAGTTCTTTGGCTTTAGCCAAGGCCAAACTGAGGGCTTCGGCTTCTTCGGGGTTGGGATACACCACCGTAGGGAAGTTGCCATCAGGAGTGGCTTGTGATTCCAGTACATGCACATTGGTGAAGCCCATTTTTTTCAAGATTTCGGGTACCAATACCACACCAGTACCGTGAATGGGCGTGTATACGATCTTGATGTCGGTTTGGTTTTGAATGGCTTGGGGCGAAATAGATAACCCTTTTACCTTCTCAAGGTAAACTTCATCTATATCTTGACCAATGAGGTGTATTTTGCTTTCGTCCCGCTCAAACTTCACTTGGTCTACCTGAATTTTTTGTACTTCCGCAATGACATTTTTATCGTGAGGTGCCACCAATTGTGCTCCATCAACCCAGTAGGCTTTGTAGCCATTGTATTCTTTGGGATTGTGCGAAGCAGTGAGTACAACTCCACTTTTGCAACCCAAATGACGTATAGCAAAGGAAAGCTCAGGAGTAGGGCGTAAACTTTCAAAAAAGTAGACCTCAATGCCATTGGCCGAAAACACATTGGCGGTGATTTGGGCAAAATAGTCACTTTGATTTCGACTATCGTGGGCTATAGCTACTTTGATGGTTTCGTTGGGGAAAGACTGTAATAGGTAATTTGCCAAACCTTGGGTAGCCATGCCTACCGTGTATTGGTTGATGCGATTGGACCCAATGCCCATGATGCCTCGCAAGCCTCCGGTTCCAAACTCGAGGTCTTTGTAGAAAGCATCTACCAAACCAACGGTATCGTTTTGATTGACAAGCGCCTGAAGGGCATCTTTGGTATTTTGATCATAATTGCCTTGAAGCCATTGATTGACTTTGGTTTCAATTTCAGCAGGTAGATTTGACATATATTGTTTTTTGATGAATTCAGAATATGTTTAAGATACTCTCAAAATAAATAATGGTTGCAAATCTAGTTAAAAAAATATGAAAAGAACTGAGTACTCCGTAAACTAAATACCTTACGATTTCTTCGGTTTCTTTTGCCCTCTGACTTCTCTTAAAACATATCGCGTAGCTTGAGCTATGCTCAGTTTTTTGAAGATCATCAGAAAACAAAATAACCTCGAGTAAATCATCAACTTACTTAATTCACCGAGTACTGAGCAATATAAATCAAATGAATAAAGATATAATTTAAGAATTTCCTACTAATTTCGTTATCCAAAAAATAAAATTGAATCACGTATGAATCGTATTGTATTTACCTTATTAATGTTGCTGGGAGTGGGATGTTTTGCTACCAGCCAGGCCCAATCAGAAGGTGAGAAAACCATTTTTGATAAAACAGGGGAGGCCAAAGCGTATTTGGCCAAAGACAATAATATTTTCTTATTTACTGGGGAAGCAGTAGCCTACTTGACCAATTCCCGGCAAGCCAATTTCAAAAATGTATTTGGAATGAACGGAGAGCACTTGGGTTGGTACACTGAAGGTATTTTTTTTAATCACCAACAAAAAGTAGTTGGATTTTTTGAAGATGCTCCCAATGTAACTGCGCAAGCCTCATTGATTATTCCTGATAAATATCCCAAGCAACTTGTTTTTCGCCGAATGGCCAAACCAGCCCCTTTGAAGATCCTCACCAAGCCTTTTGGTATTTTTCAATGGAGTTCGTTGGAAGCTTTTTTGAGAAGCGGAATGCGGTAAGTAAAACGGAAGAAATAAACTAATCCAAATTTAGTGCAATATCTTGGCGCTAGACAAGTCTAAAAAATTGGCTAATAGCAGCGCTATTTGCACTATTTTTTGACGAAGTATAGTGGCCAGAGATCAGCTAAATGGATTAAGTTATTTTTGTAGTTTTACTAAGTAGTTTGTCCATGGTTTTTTTAGTTGGTAGTTTTCTCTAGTCCACAGTCGACGGTCCATAGTCCACAGTTTCTCTAGTTAGTAGTTCGTAGTCAGGAGTTGGTAGTTTTAATTTAGTCCACGGTCGACAGTCGATAGTCCACAGTTTTTTTTAGTTGGTAGATCGTAGTCAGTAGTTCATAGTTTTATTTAGTACTCAGTCCGTAGTTTTTAGTCGCTTTGCGTAACCATTTAACCATAGAACCATAAGCGAAGCGGAGCAATTTAACAATACAACAATGAGCCGAAGGCAGAACAATAGAATAATTAGTTTTTCATCGCTTCGCGCAGCCATTTAACAATTAGCCGAAGGCGGAACAATGTAACAATAGAAAAATGCAACAATAAGCGTAGCGAAACAATTTTGTAAAACTGCCATCAACCTATAAAATTTTGTATGGGGTGAATTTACTTCGCCCCATACAATGCTTCTATGCCCTTGAGGTCGCCATTTTGCAGCGTGGTGATGTTGAGATTAGAGAAATCCGGGTTCATCATATTGGCCGATTGTACATGCCCTAGACCCAAAGTATGCCCAATTTCGTGCAAGGCAAATCTGTAAAACAGGTCGCAATCTCGAATATTGACGTTGGTTTTGATGACCACATCACCCCCAATGGCATTGCAAGGAGCTGTGGTATAGTTGGGATAACCCACCCCACTTTGGCGAATATCAGCTACGAAAAAACGAATCTGGCTAGGACTGTTTTCGGTTTGTTCTTCAAACTCAATATCGGCGACTGCTTCCCAAGCCTTCAGGGCATTTCTAATTTCAGTTTTGGCACAACTCAATACTTGGTCAAACGAACGGCTAGGAAGGTCAACCTGAGCATGGGTGTTGACCAGTTGGCCTTCTCCCTGAAAACTGAATGTGATTTTTCCACTCGCTTCCTGAGGGCCGCCAGCATCGAATCCAGCAGGAGAAAAGGATGGAGTAGTCCCCCATTTATAACCAAAAAGGCAATACTCCCCCGTTCCATTGGTACATTCCGAAAGCATACTGTTGCAAACTGCGAACTTACTGGAAGGATTGAGAATACCAGTTGGGGTTGCTTCTCTTTTTTTACAAGCCCATACACACAATATCAAACAAAAAATGATTGGGTTTTTCATATTTCTTGGAGTTCTTCTTTAGACTTTACGCAACCGATCCCCCTGATGTAGCAATTTTTATCGCAATAATGGAAATGCTTCATTCAGATAAAAACCCAAAGCAATGTCAGCGTAGTTTTGTTGTTTGCCGATGTAATTTTTGCCGTAAGGAAATGCCTTGGTTTGAGACCAACGTTGGATTTTAGTAGCGGTATTGAGAAACCCGAAATTATAAGCCGAGGCAAAAAAACGAAGTTTTTGGGCGCGAGAAGCAAACCGTTTGTGGGCAAAACGATGGTTCAGGCTCAGGTAAAAACTACGTAAATATTTGAGTTGCCAGCTGAAGTTATTGAGGCGCTTTACCCGTGCTTTGCGAATGTTGTTGATACCAACTACCTGATAGTGGTATATATTGGGTGACTGGTGGGCCAAATATTTTTGACAGTATTGCTCTAAGGTTTCGGCAAAAGAGGGTTTCATCTGAAAGCGGCCTATCGAAAAGTTTGCATAACGCCTTCCTTTTTTTACGTACAATGTTTCTAAAAAGACGGTCTCCAAGCGGTTTTGTAAGGCGCTGTAGCGAAGCAATTCAGGAAAACCAATGGCTAAAATGAAGGCGGCTTCCTGAGGGTTGGAGGAAAGGTGTTTTTTGAGAACGGTTTTATTTTGTTGTAGATATCGGAGGGCATCTGGGTAGGATTTGTTGAAAAAATGCTTGATTTCTGAGTGATTTTGGGCAAGCGAATATTGAATAAAAAATAGGATCAAAAAAATCGTGAGGTAACCTTTCATTTTGAATTTTAGATGTAATATATGAGCCTATAAATGAAAAAACCTTGCCGCATTATCGACAAGGTTCTCGTTATGGTGAATAAATGTTTGGCTTGACAAAATTACATTTCAAAATCTTTACGATAAAAACTGAGTGGTTCCTCAATTACCTTTCCCATGTCAAATTGATATTCAAATTCAGTTCTTTTGGGTTGGGTGAGGTGGTTTACTCTGGTTTTTACTTTTTCGGACTTTGATAATAGGTGGTTTTTTAATGACAAAAGCTTTTTCATATATTATTATTCCCTTTGTGGAGTAGTTTAAGAATAAATAGTTTATTCAGTAACTTTTCCTTTATTTAACACTATTAATTTATTACTCAAATATGGTGGATAAGGATGTCTTATTCGAATGTATTCTAACGAAAAAGTGCTTCGTGTGATATTTTGTATCAAAATACACTTTTTTTGGCGTATTTTATATGGTTCTAACGCGAAATTTAAAAACTTTGATACACCTAAGTGGGGTAAGATATAAATATTTATAGGTTTGATCAGAAAAAAGTAGGATAAATTATCAATTTGATTGATTACAAGAAGGTGAAAAGAAGTCTTTTACTTTATCTGATGCAATAGATGAACCTACACCACTAAAAAATGCACAAGATACGTGTATTGAGATGCCGCAATTTTATAGTTGCTTGAATAGAAATAGGTGGCCACAAGTACAGCAAATAGGGATAGGCCATATTGGTTAAAACTGTTTGGAAAAGTGACTCAAAAAATAGAAAAATGACTGAAACTTTCGGTAGCTTGGATTTTAGAATAAAATTATTTGAAGTAAGTTGGAAAATGCCTGAGTCAAAGAAAATGGGCTTTAAGTGAAACAATGTAAACCTTGCCACTTCCAGGAAAGGAAAGTACAAAAAAAAATGCCGAAGTGTGAATTGATTTATTTATAATCATTGTTAAGTTTTAACATGTTCGCCAAATACTGTGAATTATTATTGGTAAAAAAAAGGGGATTG
>CALDJV010001036.1 GCA_937899305.1 uncultured Cytophagaceae bacterium | reverse complement strand
GAGAGTACCAAAGGGTAACTAAAGATGCACGATCTATTTGGATCAATGCCACTTATTCGCCAGTCATCAACAAGAAAAAAAGAATTACTAAAATTATTAAATTAGCGGTAGACATTACCGAGCTGAGACAACTGCTAGACGAGGCGCAGACAATGCAAAAGCAAGCTGACCTCAACAATGAGATCATTTCCCAGCAGAAAAAAGACATAGAATCGGCGTTGAATGAGGCCAATGATAAAAACGAAATGATGGAGGCGCAAGAAGAAGAAATGCGCCAAAACATGGAGGAATTGCTGACTACCCAAGAAGAAATTGAAAGGACCCAGCTAGAACTCAACAGCCAGATCAATGCCATAGAAAACAGCCCTATTGTGAAAGCAGAGTTTGACATGGGCGGTAAGATTACCTCAGCCAATAATGCTTTCTTGCGTTTGTTTTATTACGACTCAGACCAAATTGAAGACGGGGAGGTTTTTCATCAAATGCTGGTAGATCCCATGTATGCGTCTTCTTTTGAGTATGAGTTCTTTTGGGAAAATCTGAGAAATGGTTCGCAGCAGCCAGGAGAGTACCGCCGGATCAATCAACAAGAAGAGGAGATGTGGTTAAATGCTACTTATTTTCCGGCCATAGACAAACGTGGAAGGGTTTTTAAGATCATTATGTTGGCTTTTGATATCACTGCTTCTCGTCAACTATTGCAGGATTTTCAACGCCAGGCCCAGATTTTACGTGTACAAGAAGAAGAGCTACGCCAAAACATGGAGGAACTGGTATCTACTCAGGAAGCATTGCAGAAAGAATCGGCAAAAATTGAGAGTAAAAACCGCCTCATTATGTCGAGTATTCAGTATGCTCAAAACATCCAAAAAGCCATACTACCTACTGAAAACCGAATGAAAGAGTTGTTTGAAGACTCTTTGGTGGTATTTATTCCTAAAGACATTGTTTCAGGAGATTTTTATTGGACTACCCAAATCAGAAAGCGTATTAAAATTCGTGAAAAAGGGCAGACCGAAGCATTGCCAGGTTTTCAAATATTTACTTTTTTGGCCGTAGTGGACTGTACTGGCCACGGAGTACCAGGTGCTTTTATGAGTATGATTGGTAACTCATTGCTCAACGAAATTGTAAACAATCAAAACAAGCACAACCCAGCTCGTATTTTGCAACTCATGCATGAAGGCATCAGAACCCGACTCATGCAGGAAGAAACCAGCAATCGTGATGGAATGGATGTTTGTTTGTGTCGTTTGGAATACCGGGATGATGACAAAATTGAGTTGACTTTTTCAGGGGCCAAACGTCCTATATTTTTAGTAAGAGAAGGAGAGCTCAAGAAAATACATGGGAGCATCGAATCTATCGGAGGGTGGCTGGAAGGAATGCAGCGTGACTTTGAAAATAAAACTATAGAGCTTGAAAAGAATGACGCTCTTTATCTTACCTCAGATGGTTTTGCGGACAGTGCAAACCCCAAAAGAAAGAAATTTGGAGAAAAGCGATTTCGTAAAATGCTGATTGAATCGGCACATTTACCAATGGATGAGCAACGACAAATAATAGTAAAAGCTTTGGCAGATCACCAACAAGACACTGAACAAAGAGATGATATCACTATTGTAGGTATTAGAGTATAGTATGATGCGCTTTATGCCTGCATTCCTGAGCTTTGATGACCTGAATCAATTGTTTGGGAATCTTTTTCTTTTTTGTTTATTTTGCAACATATTCAAGTTACTATGAGTAAAGAGGATTCCAAGGAGTTTAACTTTTTTGAGTATCATAATCAAATTAATCAAGAAAATATCATTCTTTCTTACAAGGGACCTGTTACTCCGGTATTGATTGCGGAACTTAGCAGAGACATACGAAAAGACCTCCGAAATAATAAGAAGTCGGGCAAGAAGGTATTTGCCATTTTTATGGAATTGGTACAGAACGTATCGTATTATTCCAGTGAAATCAATGTCTTTGGTGATAAAAGTAGGGTAGGATCTATTTTTATCATTGACCAGGCCACTCATTACGAAATAGTAGTGGGAAATATGGTTGAAAATCCAATGGTCCTTGGGCTTGTTCAGCGATGTAGCAAGATCAAAGAATTTGATCGGGAGGCACTTCGAGCGTACAAAAGAGACCTCCGGGATCAGTCTTATCGCCAAGATGGTGATGGGGCGGGCATTGGATTGGTACAAGTGGCGCTTACTGCTGATAAATTTGACGTAAAAACTCTGAAAATGAGCGACGAATATTCTTTTTTTGTCTTATTTTTAGATGTGCAAAAATAAAGTATTTTTTAATAAGTACCCATTATCAATGTGGTACGCTTTTGGTGTATTTTACAATTGTGATAAAATCATTTATTGTATCAAGTAAATTTTGGCGAAAACAAATAATATTATATAATTATTTAAAAAATGGAAGATTTAGAGATTAAAGGTGAAAGTGGTGTTTTCTACATCCCTACTGTACATTTGAATGCTTCTACGGGTGAATGTGAAATTTCTGGTGAATCTTACCTTGAAGATACTGACGAATTCTATAATACCATTATTAAGTGGATTGAGCAATATGTTCAAGAGGTAAAAAATGCGATTACCTTTAATTTCAGACTCACTTATTTCAATACGAGCTCTTCTCGTGGTATCTTAGATGTTTTGCGGGCGTTAAAGAAATACGAAGACGATGGAGGAACGGTAGCCATCAACTGGTATTACCCAGACGATGACGACAGCATTGCCGAAGAAGCCGAAGATTACATGAAAAGTACTGGCCTTCAGATTAATATGTTTTCTTTCGAACCAGAAGATTAAAACCCATTTTTTGACATTAAAATTGAAGCAAGTGGTGATTAGTCACTTGTTTCAAATCTTGCATTGCCCTACTTTGTATAGTGCTTATTATCTAGAACAAGTAAGATGCAATGCATTACAAGCCTGAAGGCTATCTTTGCTCAGAGAACGAAGGATAACAGTGTTGAGGCAAATAAGAAACTATATGATAAATAGTGCTTACATTGGTTTGAGATTATCTGGTTTGACATTGCTGTTGGTGGTAATGACGTTCCTGGTATGCCCTGTTTTGGGGCAACCAACCAATAAAAAGCAACAACTGCAGGCGAGTAAGATCGAGCGCCTCAAAATCCTCTACAAGAATACCAAATCAGATACGAGTCGAGTGGCCATTTTGAATCGCCTTTACGAAGAGCTTTTCAGCAACGACCCTTTGCAAGCAAAACAGTATGCTGAAGAAGCATTGGGTATTTCTGAAAAGATAGGTTATGTAGCGGGGGTTGCCAATAGCGCCTACAACGTAGGTAATTTTTATTATGGCCAAAGAGCTTTTACACAGGCATTAGAGTTTTTCAACAAATCGGTTCGGAGCAAGGAGAAACTGGGTAATAAAATACAAATAAGCATCGCCTACAACAAACTAGGGAACCTCTATGTGATAAAAGGTGACAAGAAATTAGCGCTTGAATATTACAAGAAGTCTTTAAGCCTGAGCAAAGAGATTGGGTACAGTAAGGGGGTGGTGACCAGTTTGACCAATTTGGGTAACTTCTACAACTCCAAGGGGAACGTTGATTATGACAAGGCTTTAGAATACCACATACAAGCCATTAGAGAAGAGTGGGACCCCGAGAAAAAGACTTTGAGTTACAACTATAATCGTATTGGTGATTTATATCTGCAAAAAAGCGATTATAGCAACGCCCTACGTTACTATCGGCAGCAACTGTTGGTGGCTCGCAATATGGGAGAAGACGAGGAAATGCTCAAAGCTTATCAAGGCATTTCTGAGGTATACGCCAAGCGAAACGATTATCAAAAAGCATTTGAATACTATCAGTTATACGCCAAAACCAAAGAGCGAATCAACAAGCGTAAGAGCAAAAAAGAACTAGAAAATCTTCAAAATAGATACGATGCTCAAAGAAAGCGAAATTGGAAAGATCGCTTGATCTCAGAACAGCAAGAAATACTGAACGAAAACGATCGAAGGTTTCAAAATAAGTTGTTATTGGGGGGGGGGATCATCATTGGGGTCGTGTTGATTTTTGTGGTTTTTTTGTATCGCACCAACTTGAAGACCCAGCGAATCAATCAACTATTGCATAAAAAGAGCAAGGAGCTAGAGGAAAAGGGAGTCAAGCTGACTGATCAGATTGAACAAAACAAAGCCAACGAAGAAGCGATCAATCGCCAAAAGCGTACCTTGGAACAAGCGCTGGATGAAATTGAGCGTAAAAACAAAAACATTACGGCTAGTATCAATTATGCCAAGCGGATACAAGAGTCGATGTTGCCCTTCAATGAAGAAATCACCAAACATATCCCCAATCACTTTATCTTCTTTAAGCCTCGAGACATTGTAAGTGGCGATTTCTATTACTTCAATACCAAAGACGATAAAATTATCATTGCCGAGGTAGATTGTACTGGCCATGGCGTACCAGGAGCCATTATGTCTATGTTAGGCAACGATTATTTAAACCAGATCATCGACTTGCAAGGCATTACTTCGCCTGACTTGGTGTTGAATGAATTGCATAGAAACATCCGAACTACGCTTAAACAAGACGAAACTGAAAACCGGGATGGGATGGACATTGCTTTGATTGTAATTGATCCCAAAACCAAAACTATAGAGTTTGCCGGAGCCAGTAGCCCACTTACGATTATTCAAAATGGGGAAATGGATATTTTACTTTCCAGTGAATTGCCCATTGGAGGGTTCCAGAAGGACAAAGAACGTATTTTTACTAAGCATACGATTTCTTACGAACAGCCCATTACTTTCTATGTGTTTTCGGATGGCTTTCAAGACCAGTTTGGAGGGCCCAGAGGACGACGTTTTGCCAAGAAAAAGCTTCGTAAACTGCTTTATGAGATTCACGAAAAGCCCATGAGTGAACAAAAGAAGTTCTTAGACAATACCCTCAAGGATTGGATGTATGACCCCAAACACAAAAGAGAACACAAGCAAATCGATGATATTTTAGTCATAGGAGTAAGGCTTGATTAAATGGGCACTACAAAAAGCCAAATAAAATATCGGGTCATAATTGATTTTGAAAGTTATTTCACTATTTTTAGATTTCAACAATTACTCCTAATTCCTTCATAAAGAATCAAATACAATCCAAATTATGAGAGTAAAGGAGGAATCACCAGGATCTATTACAAAAACTTATTAAGTAATCCAGAGGTAAATACACGCTATAAACTTTTATGATGGAAGAATTATTTGTAGAAGAGACAGACACCACACCACAGGTTCATTTTAAACCAGAAGAGGGCATTCTTGAAATCAAAGGCATCTCTATTCCAGAAGATGCAGAAGCTTTTTATAACCCTGTTTTAGAGCTTTTAGAAAAATACATAGAAGATCAACCAAAGCCCGAAACAGATGTCTTATTCAAGTTGGTATACATCAATACTGGTACTTCTGCAATGGTAGCCAAGTTGATTAAAATTGTAGAGGCCTTGGACGAGAAGGAGGACTATAAAATCAACGTTTGTTGGTATTACGAAGAAGAGGACGAAGATATGAAAGACTTGGGCGATTATTTTAGTTCTTTTACCGAATTGGTTTTTGAATTTGTACCCACCGAAGAGATAGAGTAGGGTGGTGACTGAAAAGTCTACCACCTGTATACCTACTTCATTCCCCAGTTAGTTTACCAGTCTGGTTTATTCTTTTTGTATTTTTTCTTCCCAGATTTACTTCTCAAGCGCTTTTGCTGCAAATAATGGATCTCTTTGTTTCTTAGCGCCTCAAAAATTGTCTTAATTTTTTCCTGGTTAATGTTGATGGCCTTTAGTTGATCAGGACGAAGGGTGTTTTTAGCATCTTTATCGCCTTCCTTACCCTTTTCCTTGCCATCAGCACTTTGCTCTTTTTCTTTTCCATCTTTGGCGGCTTCCTTCAGCGCTTTTCGTGCTTCTTGTTCTCCCTCGCCCTCACCGGGCACATTTTTTTGTTTTTGACCACCACCTAGTTTGTCCTTGCCTCCTTCATCATTTCTTGAGCGATGCTGAGGATTGGAGTGAGGCTGATATTTCTTTTGAGCCTTTTCCATTTTTTCAAGTCTTTTGCGTAGCAACTCGTAGTTGTAACGAGCAAGGTAGTTATTAGGATTTTTAATGATAGATTGTTTGAAAGGCTTCAGAATGATACGAAGGTTATCTATAGACATGTTTTTACGATAACTGATTTCTGCTATCATGCCCAATTGATGGTAAGCCAGAGAGGCCAGTTTGTTTTCAGGACCATCGATTACTTTTTGGTAAAATTGAAAGGCCTTATCCCATTTTTTTGCTTTGTAGTAAGCATGTGCCAGGTTCAAAAATATATTCAAATCGGTTACTTCAAGCTTTTCTATCAAATGTTCGTAGCGATAAATGGCCACCTGGTATTGCTGGTCATTAAAAGCCGCGAGTGCCTGTTGTTGGGTATCGTTTATTTCTTTTACGTAAGTAAGCGGATTAGATACCAAGAATAGGATGAATATGGCTAAAAGTTTTGTCATAAGCTGATAACTTTTATGGTAATCAGAACATCAAATAATAACAATATCAATGCCACCCAAATAAAATACGCGTATTTATTGGAGGTGACATCCACGTTACGAACATCTAATTTTTGTCCTTTGATCTCCTGGATGGCATTAATTAACTCTGGTACATCGTTTTTAGTTTCAGATATTTCGAAAAAGCGTCCATTGGTTTCTTCTGCGATCTTTCTTAACGTGTTTGTATTCAACTTAGTTACGACGACTTTTCCCTTTTTGTCTTTTTTGAAACCGAGGGAGGTGGGTATCTTTCCTCCGTTCTTGCTGCCTACTCCTACTGTAAACACTTTGATATTGTCTTGCTTTAGTTGACTCACAATTTTATCGTAACGATCTCCAAATTCTTCACCATCACTAAATAGAACGATTACTTTGGCAAAGGCGTCTTTCTTGAGGTTACTTACTTCCTTGTATTTTTCGTGAGCCAGGGATAGCGGGGCGTAAAAATCGGTGCCAGCACTGCCCAATGACATACGATTGGTACTAAGCATTTGCGTAAATAAATTCAAGGCTCCTTTGTCATAGGTCAGTGGGCACTGTATAAAGGCCGTTGTTGAGAAAATAACCAACCCAAGCCGGTCAGATTTGAGTGCATCTATGATATTGCTCAATTCGTATTTTACTTTGTCCAAGCGAGAAGGTTGTACATCGGTGGCTTTCATAGAAAGCGATAAATCTACTGCAATGAAAATGTCTTTGCCGATAACCGCAATCGATTTTTTGCCAAAGCCAAACGAGGGCCCCAATAAGGCGATGATGAGTAAAGTGAAGTAAATAATGCGAATGGGAAGTTTGAAAAAGATCCAGCGGTAGTTGCTTTGCAGCACTCTGGCAATGCGTCGAACCCGGAGAACGTACAAAATGACTGCAATTAAAAATACTGCAATCAGTACATATTCCATAATTCCAAATTCCTGATACCACTCTAGGCCCATAGATAGGAGTATATAATAGTTTTGATTACAAAGATACTAAACTTTTAGATATACGCCCAAGGGGCTAAAAAAATGCTTAGAAAAAACTTTATGATTTAGTGCCCTGATAGCCAGTTGTTTAGGTGGTTTTTGGAGGAGAGGGTAGAAAATTTTAGTAAATTTTTTGGGGTTAAATTTGAAAAAAAGAAATCACCTGTTACCTTTGCAATCCTAATTGATAGGAACAATTCAACAAACACTCACGGAGAGGTGGGTGAGTGGCTGAAACCACATGTTTGCTAAACATGCGTGCGAGAAATCGTACCGGGGGTTCGAATCCCCCTCTCTCCGCCAAGATTTTGTTGTTTGTTCGGGGTATAGCGCAGTCCGGTTAGCGTACCTGCTTTGGGAGCAGGGGGTCGTAGGTTCGAATCCTACTACCCCGACTATCAAAACTTAGACCCGTAGACATACGGGTTTTCTTTTTAAATAAAATCCAGGTTGGTTCCATAGCTCAACTGGATAGAGCAACTGCCTTCTAAGCAGTAGGTTGAAGGTTCGAGTCCTTCTGGAATCACACTCTAAAACGCTGATAATCATTGGGTTATCAGCGTTTTTTATTTCGAGCATCTTTTACTATGGTTTGTTGGTGTAAATATAGTGTAAATTAACTGATGCATGAATTTACAAAAACTCAGTACTTTTACCAAATTCTCTTAAAAAATAAGTTGTTACAAATTATAGCCAACCTCCTTACTAGACTGAAAATATTTTTTGAATTTAGAAAAAGAGCAGGGAGAAAAACCTCACCTACTCTAAGCTATCTGATTAATAATCAAAATAACCCTTGCAAGTTGAGGTTATTGATTTGATAGTTGATTTCAACCTATGTTTTTGAATATGTTTTAAGCAGTATTTTAGCTATGCTTTTGGATATGTTTTAGCATAACCCCTAGTGGTTATAGAAAGCTATTGATTATCAGTGACTTACCATAGGTTTTTGTATTCAACAATTATTAGAAATAATATCTATTCTCTCACTTCATTTTATTACGTTCTTTCATAGCTCTTATTTCTAATAATTTTTTTCTTTTCAATTGTTTGGGTTGCAGGGAATGGCAAGACAGAAAATATCAGGTACTAAATAATTTTTGTTAGCTGTCTGTCAAACTGTCGTCGTTGTTCCATAAAGTTTGAATGGTGAATACTAGCAAGCGTTTTAAAATAGAAATGATCTTTCATATAACTGAAATACTGATCTTCTGCCATTTTGCCTATGACAGCTTCCATCATACTTTGATGCTCAAACACACACAAAATACGGTAAGCTTCCATAAAGCGGTATTGCTCGTTTACTGAACCAAGTTCTACCGCTTGGGTATGTTTGGTAATCTGTTTGATTGTTCTTGCGGTATCCTTGCCGTTATAGACTTCTACAAGGTACAATGATTGAGTAAGCTTGGCAGACTCCAACATAAAAACCGCATCAGGTATCATATATCCCTCCTTAATATCAATCTTTGTTTTCGCTCTAAGATTTTTCTCTTTGCGGTTGTTTCCTGTTTTATCAAAATAGGTGTCAAAAAATAGAACGTGGTGTTCGTTGGCTTCGGCTCGTTTTGTCAAATGGATTTGAAAGTCAATGGTACTGGTTCTATGAAAGTAATCTTTGAAAAATAGGTTTGCTCTTCCAATCGGTATTTTGATCGTTAGTTCACTGTCTAAACCTTCAATAATTGTTTTCTTGGCTTTGGGAGTCAAAAAGTTTACATTCTCTACCCTTCCTATTTTTGGTACAAAACCATAGGCAATACTTTTGATAAAACCATTATCTTTGAGTTCCTTTACTTTTTTACTCACGTTTCTTTTGTCTTTCATTATTCCTAGTTCTGTAAACTGAGAAACCGTGAGATACTTGTATTGAGCAAGAGCTAGTAGTATCCTTTCGTGAGCTTGGCTAAATTGCTTCATTGGTAGAGGATTTTTGAAAGCTAAATTTTGGTTTAGGTGCTTTTACTACTGGCTTGGTACTCATTTTTCATTGTTTATCATTGTCTTTATAAGTGTAATGTTTAAGAGGCTCTTTGGGGGTGTCCTTGTAATACTTACCATTCAAAAAGAACTGTTTCAATTCCTTTCTTTGGTTGGGTGGCAACTGATACGACCAATTGTTTAAATGCTGGTTGGTTTTCATCAGAAACGGGCATTTTCTTCCAATTTGTACATAAAATTGAAATTTCTGTAACTTTTGCAATTGCTCTAATTTCATTGCCATTTCTCTGGCAAATACACTCAATGTTGTAGGTGAATTACTCCCTACAATTTTTACACTGGCATTACTCAAAATAATTTCTTTGAGCTTCTTGTTGGTGATTTGGGCTAAACTCTGATTAGCAACCACCAAATGCAAACCGTACTTTCTGGTTTCTCCTAAAATTTTCTCTATGCTGCTGGTCAAGTAGTTTTGAAATTCGTCTATAAACAAATAGGTGGGCGTTCTGGCAAATTTCGGAATATATGATCTTTTGAGGGCAATACTAGTCAATTGAGCAATGATAAATTTACCGTACACGCTGGACATTTCAGCCCCCATTTTACCTTGTGAAAGGTTCAGAATGAGTACTTTCTTTTTGTTAATAGTGTTGGCTAAATTCACTGTACTTTTACCATTGATCAAATGATAAAATATTCTGTGATTGAGCAAACTTTGTATTCTGGTATAAATAGACTGTTTGGTTATTCTGTATTCAGCTTTGGTAAATGCCTGGGCAAAAAATTCTTGGTGGCTGGGGTTCGTACTTTGTAATCACAAACTTATCAAATCTTGGTTTTTGGTGTCATCCATAAACCTTTGTAGCTCTGATAAACTTCCTGTATCAGTTCTTAATAAAGTAGCAATACAGGGCGTTAAAATAGCCTCCATTTGCAAGGTCAAAGCACTTGGTATAAGTTCTTTAAAAACACTTACTAACTCTTGGGTGAGTACGTCTATATTTTCTTCGCTTTTGTCGTGAGTTTCAAAAGGATTAATCGTGGCTATTTTATGTTTAGACAAATAAGGGTCAATATAGCAACATGTTCGCCCCCTTCTATTTTATAAAACTGTTAATAGCTCCAATAG
>CALDJV010001035.1 GCA_937899305.1 uncultured Cytophagaceae bacterium | reverse complement strand
ACTCCCAACTAATAAAAACTAACGCGACAAAATATTTTCTCGAATTTTATCCAAATCAACCCTATTAAAATAGCGATCGATGGCTTGCATGCCCTGTAGCGATTGTTGAATCCACTCAAGCTTGACTTCCCCTACACTGAGCAAGTATTCTTCTTGGATGGTGTTTTGATCTATGCCTAAAATAAGGAGCAATGCCGCTACGACAATGCCAGTGCGATCTTTTCCAGACAAGCAATGAATAAGTATGGGGAATTGAAGGGTTGGGTCTTCAAATACTTTCAGGATGGTATTTAACCAAAGTCTGACCTCTTTTTGAGTAGTATCATATTTCTCGATCTTATTTGACATAGGAAAATGGAAGTAATCCACCGCAAAGTTTTGGTAGTCTGCTCCATTTCGGAGATTGATAATAGAATGGGCTTGGCCAATCTCTTCCAAATGTTCTACGTAGTCAATGCTGCCGCCGCGAAAGAGTTTCCCTTCGGGTAATACTTGGGCTTCCAGAATAAGATTGACATAGCCTCCAATATCCCTGAAATTTACACAACCATCGGTATAATCAAGTCCCATAGTCTATCTGTTCCAGATCTCCCAAGACTTTTCCGCCTGTAGATGGAGCATTTCTAAACCATTGAGGGTTTGGGCACCTTGATTGGCACCTTTTTTCAGAAAGAGCGTTTCGGCTGGATTGTACACCAAATCAAATAACAAATAGTTTTCATTCATTTCCTGATAAGGCAGAGCAGGGCAAGCTTCCACGTGAGGGTGCATTCCTAGTGGGGTGGTATTGACAATGAGGCGGTAGTGAGCGATCAGTGTTTGGGTAATGCTTTCGTAAGCAATTTGTTGGTCATTCGTGGGATTTCGAGACACTATTTTATAGTCAATCGATAAATCTTGCAGGGCAGCAATGATGGCTTTGGAAGCTCCTCCTGAACCTAGTACTAAGGCTTTGAAGTTTTTATTAATAGGAAACTGACTATTGAGCAAAGATTGTTTGAATCCATAGTAATCGGAATTGAAGCCTATTTTTTGACCATTTTCAATTTTGATCACATTGACTGCACCCACTTTCTGAGCCGAATCGTCTAGTTTATCCAAGAAAGGAATGACCACTTGTTTATAAGGAATGGTTACATTGAGACCAATTAACTGAGATTGCTCCTCGAGTAGCTTTGGAAATGCGTCGATGGTTGGCAAAGGATAGAGTTCGTAATTTGCCTGGGGAATGTTTTCTCGTTCAAATTTTTCAGTAAAATATTTTTTAGAAAAAGAGTGGGAGAGGGGGTAACCGATCAGTCCAAATTGACGCATGAGTAGAAAGTTTTTAATAAAGTAAGTTATTGGTCCTTTAGTTCTTGCTGTAAACGGGTACGTACCTCTTCCAATGAGGTCCAATGTTGGAGGTTTTTACCTTTGGGAGCGCGAGCCAAAAAATGCCAAAGTTCGGCTTGTTGGGTAGCCAACAAGACGGCCTGAGCTTGACTACATTGAGAAAATTTGGCCCATTGCATGTTGGCTACATGAGCAATTTTTTCCTGGTCCCATTTGGCCAATTGTTCAGAAGTGAGCATAATGGTCTTGCGCATTTTGCGGGCGGCTATCCCATCTGCAAAGGCCAACGACGACTGAGATTCTTGAGAGAAGCTTTCAAAGAGTACCTGATCGATGGCTTGAAATTTTTTGGCCTGTAATGCATGCTCCAGTGTGTGATAGGTACGATTTTCATACACGAAAGCACATTCATAGAAATTTCCCAAAATTCGGCGCCAGTGAGGAGTTGCCGCCAAGTCGGCGTAAATGCGTTGGTCAGCGGCAAACTCGTGGGTTCCAGATCCGGGAGCCACATCGGCTGATTTGGAATAAAATACAAAACGATCAGTGGACATATTTTCTAAGGTAACTGATTAATTGTTTTTTTGAGGAGCCAATCGCTCTACCAAATACACCAACAGAAAGCCCACAACCGCGAAAACAATGGCGTGTACCAAAAAAGGTTCCTGAGGAAAGTCAGCAGGGAGTACGCTTTTTTGCAGTGAATATTTGACTTCTCCGTGACGGTCTACATATTTAGAAGACAACACGTTGATCTTCCAGGGCCATACCTTGTTGAGCGAACCAATCATAATTCCAATCAAAAAGGTAATGGTCATGTTGAAGTATCGCTTTAGCAACCAGCTCAGTAAACGAGAAAACGATAGAATACCTACCAGGCATCCACCCATAAATACCAAAATTGTTTTGATATCTAATTTGGTAAGTGCGTCTATAATGGCCTGATACTTACCTAATAATACCAAAATAAAGCTGCCTGATATTCCAGGTAAAATCATCGCGCAAATGGCGATCATTCCGGCTACAAAAATAAACCAGGTGGCATCGGGAGTGGCCGTGGCTGATAAGGTCGTAATCCAATACCCAAAAACGATCCCCAATATGCCAGTAATGACGCTGGTCGCCGACCATTGTTTTACTTGTTTGGCTACTATCAAAGCGGAGGCGATGATGAGGCCAAAAAAGAAAGACCACAATTGAATGGGATGGGTAGCAAGCAAATAACTGAGCAACTTGGCCAATGATGCCACTGCTACCAGGATACCCCCAAAAACGGCTGCCAAAAAGTTTCCGTTGATCTTTTTCCAGAAGTCCGCGATTTTAAATTTTACCAGCAGACCAACTGCAGCTCCGTCTACCGAACGAATAGAGTTGAGCAATTCCTCATAAATACCAGTGATAAAGGCGATGGTTCCACCCGATACCCCAGGTACAACATCAGCCGACCCCATTCCCAAGCCTTTGAGAAATAGTAGCAGATAATCTTTCAATGTTCTTTGCATAATGTATGTAGATGCACTCCAAGGTTTTGTTGCTTTTAAACCTGATGTTGAGTTGTCAAGATTTGTATAATATGAGAGTGAAAATGAACAAAGGAATGAGATCTATGATCACCCATTCCCTTGCTTGAATTTGTTTATGAGTTATTTTATCTTACAACTCTAGAAAATGATTAAAAGTATCACCTCGTAGTCCCAAACGCAAAGTTTCTAATGGAATAACGTCATTAGAGGCAATATTTCCTAAGTTTACATTACTGCCAATGAGTTTGATAAACCAAGCTTGCTGTGCTTTTTTAGGTGCTTCCCAGATAATTTTTTCGTAAGGAATTTTGGTGAGAATTTCCTGTACCAATCCAGAGCGAACTTCTCCAGTAGAACGAAACAACCCTACACTACCACTTTCGCGGGCTTCACCAATTACTTTCCAGGCGCCTGCATCCAGCTCCGCCTGCATCAACTCGATCCACTTATAAGGAGGGATGATTTTTTCTACGTCTTTGGAACCCACCTCAGAAAGTACGGTTACTTGTTGAGATAAAATGTTGACATACTCGCACTTTTTATCGTGGGGTATCTCAATGGATCCATCCGATACCTCGGCAAGGGTTAAATTATACTTGTCTAAGACTTTACGATAGTCGTCAAATTGTCCTCTCACCAAAAAAGCCTCAAACAACGTTCCTCCAAAATATACTGGAATGTTTGCTTGATGATATACTTCTATTTTCTCTTTCAAATTGGGAGTGACATATGACGTGGCCCAACCCATTTTCACCATATCAATATGAATACCAGCGGTTTCAATCATATCCTCTACCTGCCTGATACTCAAACCTTTATCCATAATCATGGACAATCCCACTTCGCGAGGTTTTACACTACGTTCGGGAAGGTTATTCAGCGTATAATTCATGAACTAAGATAACAATTAAAGTGTCTTGTACTGATCAATGATCTTATACAATGCTTTTTGAGTTTCTAAATCTGAGAAAAACTCAAATAACATGGTATGTTTATCGAAGTCCAAAATTAAAGCATTTTCTAATAAATTAAAGGCATGTTTGTATTTTCCTGCACAGATAAGGTAAGCAACCGCCCGATAGTGCAATTCGGCGTTTTCGGGGCACTCATCGAGGGCATCTAAAGCCACTTCAGTAGCCTTGTCGATGTACCCTTGATCATAAAAAGTTTTGGCCCATTTCAACCAAATATCCGCGTTTTCTGGGGCAAGATTACTGGCTTCTTCATAAGCCTCTAGGCTGCTGAGCATATTACCCATCGCATATTCGGCATCAGCAATGGCGATCCAATATTGCTCATTGATGCTGTTAATTTTAGTAGCTTTTTTGAAAAAATGCAGCGATTCATAATACTTTTTCAGCGAAAAAAGGCATAGCCCCGCCCTAAACCAAGCCTCATCCCAAAGTTTGTCCACCTCAATGGCTTCCTTATAGAATTTAATGGCCGAGTAATATTCTTGCTGAAGCTCAAAAGTATAAGCCAGCTTGCAGTACAAGTCGGCCGAAAGCGTTTCATAATTCAGAGCAGTATCAAAAGCTTTTTGGGCATCTTCATAGTTTTGTTGCGCAATATGAACATTTCCCATTTCGATGTATCCAGAAGCAAAATCTTCCTTGATGAGCGTAGAATACTCATAAGCATTCAGGGCGTCAGATATATTGCCTAACTTGGTGTAAGTCATACCCAAATGATACCACGCCAAGTAAGAGTAAGGGTTCTGATCAATGAATTTCTGATAATATTCCAGACCATCTTCTAGTTTCCCGGTAATATCCAAACAGTAGGCAAGCTCTAGTACTGCACCTTCGTGATTGAGATTATGATTCAAAGCCTTTTTGTAAAACAAGATGGCCTTGTCATACAATCCCAAATTTTGGTAACCGTATCCTATGTGATAAAGCAGTTCATCTTTTTCGGTGGCAAATTTCAGCAAATAAGCGTAAATTTCTATAGCTTCTTGGTGTTTACCCATTTGCATATAGATATTGGCTTTCAAAAAGAGCGTATCATAATCGGTAGGCTGGAAAGTTCCAATTTTTTCAACCAGTTCAAGGGCTTGCTGATACCTATCGAGATGGGTAAGCAAATGGGCTTTTTCAAGCAATAATTCCATTGAGTAAGGATATTGTTGACTGGCTATGTTACAAACCTCTAGGGCTTTCTTGATTTTGTTTTCCTGGCGATAATAATTAATGACCATTTCATAAACCTGTACATCAAAAAAATGCCGTTCATTATTTTCTAGCATTTGTTCAAATCTTTCTACAACTTCCAGAACATTGTCGTCATTTTTGAAATCATCTACCATATCAATATTAAATCTTTACTCATAGAATGTTGATTGACATACTACCGGATATTCTTTAGTGGTCAAAACGCAAACCGAGGCAGGTGCGTTGTTGATGGTGTCACTATGACCAATTTTCACTAAAATGTTTAGTAGTATGGTTGATTGCTTATCCAAAGATAGCAAAAGAAATATAATTTGCCCACCACGTGTAATAATATTTGGCATTCTCAAAGACTCCTGTCAATCTAAATTACCGGAAACTTCAGTGGGGAAAAGTGCATTATTTTCTCAAAATATTTTATCCAGAAATAGAAAGTTGCTGCTGACTGATGAGTTTTTCAGATGTCCAGTTGATGCTTTCCTCTAAGGTGTAAAATTTGAAGTTGAGGGCATTGATAATTTTATCATTCTTATAATAAAAATGCTTTTGAGACATGTAAGCTGTTTCTCGGGTAATGACTGGTTGTTTTTGGGTAAACAAAGATCCAAACCAAGCGGCTCGCCAAGCCAAGGCAGCCAACAAGGGGGTGATCTTGACTCGAGGAGGTCGTTTGTGAAAAGCTTTGGCAATGTGCTCGAAAAACTCTTTATAATGGACATTACCTGCATTTAAGATATACCTTTCTCCGCTAAAACTCCCAGTAGCCAATCGAAATACAATTTTAGCAACATCCCGTGCATCCACATAGTTGAGGCTTCCGGTGGCATAATATTTTTTTTCTTCCCATACGTATTTGAAAAGCTGGGTGCTGCTACGATCCCAATGACTGGGGCCAATGACCACTGATGGGTTTACAATGACGGTATTTAAGCCTTCAGCGTGTGCACGCCATACTTCCATTTCGGCCAAGTACTTGGTTTGTGCGTAGTAAGTATTGAGTTTAGAGTTTTCCCATTTAGATGTTTCATCTATTATTTCGGAGTCTTTTTTTCGCCCTATGGCAGCTACCGAGCTAATAAAAATCAGTTTTTCGATGCCTAATTCAATCGATACATTGACTACATTGCTTGTTCCTTCTACATTTATTTTATGCATCACCTCTTTGCCATTGGAGGCAAATGAAACCACCGCAGCACTATGGACTACTTGGGTGCATCCTTGTAGTGCTGTGTGTAATGAAGACACATCCAAAATGTCTCCTTCTACCCACTCTATCTGATCTTGTACATCACTGAGGTATTGTAAATTACTATTTTGTCGTTTCAATGCCTTCACTTGATGGCCTTCTTTGAGAAACTGACGAGCGATAAAACTACCCACCAAGCCATTGCATCCTGTAATAAAAACCATAAATAATAGACGATTTTGGAGTTTAGACTCTATTAAATTGTGGCAACTATTTACAATTGATGATTGATCAATGCAAGTTTTTTGAGCTTCAAGTAGTATTTTTTCTTTTGAACTTTTTGCAAACTATCCAAATGTCGGTTTCCGTGGCAGTCAGAACCTGCAAACTGAATCATTGCTCTATCTATGAGCTTTTCAGCAAGTTTTTGGGCTGTCTTACCGTAATATCCATCTAAAGAGTTGAGGTTAATTTGCAATAAGATCTTTTTTTGATGAATACTTTCTACCAATTCAAAATCATTTTGTAAATAAGTATATCGTTCAGGATGGGCCAGTATGGGTTTATAGCCTTGAGCTTGAAGTTTGAAGAGGGTGTCAAAAAAGAGGTAGGGTTTGCTCATAAATGAAGTTTCTACCAGCAAAAAACGATCTCCAAAAGTGAGTAAAGGTTTTTGGGTATTCACTTGGTTGATAAACCACTCATCCATATAATACTCAGCTGCAGCATCTATCTCAATGTCTATATGCTGTTCTTTGATTTTATTGCGTAACTTTTGTAGTTTGGAATGGATGATTTCTGGAGTATTTCGATAATAATCGCTCATAATATGAGGAGTGGTAATTATTTTTTTGTAGCCCAGCGCCACAAATCGTTTGATTAAGGCAATGGATTCCTCATAAGTTTTGGCGCCATCATCTATAGCAGGCAACAAGTGAGAATGAATGTCAGTGTATATAAAAGGAGTTTTGTCTTTAAGGCTGATATTGGATTTGTGTTTCCATAAATAATTCATCATGTTATTTTTTCCGACGTTTAAATATTGATAATAATCTGGCTAGCAGGCCATTTTTTGTTTCTTTATCTTCGTAGTAACCACCATAATAATTACCATAACCGTACCCATATTTGTACCCTCCATATCCGGTAGCGTGTTTTACCGAATTGAGAACGATTGAAAGATTTTTAAAATTGTGTACTTCTACTAGTTTATCAATACTTTTGCCAAAAACCTTTCTGGAATAATGAGCTTTCACCACGTAAAGAGGCACATCAACTTTTTGCATAATTAATACCCCATCTGTTACCAAGCCAACTGGTGGGGTGTCAATCAAGATGATATCATAAATTTCTTTCAAGTTTTCTAACAACTGATCAAAATCATCTCTTAGTAACAACTCAGATGGATTGGGAGGAGTAGGGCCAGCAGCGATAAAATCGAATTGCTTGATAGCAGTAGACTTGATGCAATCTTGTATGCTATTTTGATTAATCAATATATTACTTACCCCAACATCATTTTCTTCATCAAAAGCAATGTGTACTTTGGGCTTGCGCATATCACAATCAAGCAAGACTACCTTGCGGTCAGACATGGCAATGATTCCCCCTAAGTTAGTAGCTACGAACGTTTTACCTTCACCACTGATGGTTGAAGTAACCGAAATAATGTTTGTATTAGAGTCTTGCGATGCATTCTTAGCCTTGGGTAATAAAAATGCCAGATTCGTTCTGAGAGAGCGAAGAGCTTCATTCAGTGATGATTTGGGATTTTGATGTACCAATAACTTGGTATATTTCAGTTTGCGATGACGATAGCGTGGCACAGTGCCTAAAATAGGAACTTTGGTGGCCCTCTCCAGTTCTCGTAAATTCGTCACCTTATTGTGAAGTAAATACCTGACTACCACCAGTGCAAAACTCAAAAATACTCCAAAACCGCCCGCAACTGCATAAATTAAAAACTTTCGGGGTGAAATGGGAATTCTGGGAATGTTGGCTTCTTGAAGTATAACAAACTCGGGCACAATACCTGCCTCCGAAATGCCGATTTCAGCTTTACGATTCAGCATTTGTAGGTAGTATCCTTCGTATATTTTATAAAGCCTGGTAATCCGTTTATATTCTGCCTCCTGAGCGGGTAAAGAACCAAAGGCACTCTCTAGTTCCCGGATACGAGACTCAATATCTACCACTTTTTGATAGAGTTTTTTACGGGCCTTGGTGATTATTTTGCGTGCCTTTGCCTGTTGGATTTCCAACTGTTTGTTGATATTTTGAATGAGCATAGAAGCACTATTGACCCTCAAATCTAAGAGTTTTTTGTCTTCTTGTAGTTTACTGATGTTGTTTAGGATTTGAGTCAGACTTTGTAATCCAACTGAGATTTCAGGCAAGTAAACCACCAAATCTTTCTCATCATTCATCAAACCTTCTATTTCTTTAATGCCGGCTAATTCATTATTAAGGACGAGCTTTTTTTTCAGGAGTGCTTCTATTTCTTGAACCGACTTGTCTAGTTTCTCATTTACATTGTTGGTTTTGAGTCGTAGCTTAAACCCTTGAATTTTCGCTTCATAGTTTTGCATGCTGTCCTCTATTTCACCCAAGCGACGATTCAAGTATCTCTTTTGCTGAATATTGGCCCTCTTTTTATTTTCAAGGGTTTTATAGAGATAAATGCTATCAATGTAATGAACAATTCTACTGGCTTTGAGAGGGTTGTAATCTCTAAAATTGACACCGATGATGCGGGCACTACGGTTTAGTATACCTACTTGTAAATTCTTATTTAAGTAGTGGATTAGTTTTAAACGGCTATTGAATTTAAAATAGAAAGGGATATTATGAAAACGCTTTTTGTAAAAAGGAGTTTTAACCACCTTAAAAGACAGGCCTGGGTAAGTAACCTTTTGGTTGAATTTATAAACTTCTTTCCTCAGGTTTTGCCCAGTCTGAATGAGTAGTTCAAACTCATTTTTGTTTCTTAACTTGATATTTATTTTCTTATCAAAATAGGCAGTTGATTTTATTTCATAATTCACTACTTTAAAAGGTGCATTGGTATAATACTCTGCCTCTAATATATTCCCTTGTTCATAATAACTTACCCACAGATCCATTGCATCAATCACCGCATTGAAAATGATTTGAGAGCGAATAAACTCAATTTCCCCAATCAAATTACCATTTGCACCAGTACGACCAATGAGCTGTTTAATACCAAGCATCTGAGCTCCTTCGTCTTTGATGGCCAATTTGAGATTAGAAGAGGACTCATAAACTGGCTTGGTATAGCGCAACCATATATGAGCCAGACTCAAAGTAAACAGTGGCAATAGAAGCATCCATAGAATACTTTTTTTGAGGATTTCCCAAATTTTTTCTAAATCGATGTTACTCAGAAAATCATCGTTTTCAGTTGAATTATTGGTAGGTAATATGTGATTTTGTTCTTCCAAAGTAAAAAATACAAGTGGATATTATCTGTTTAACGAAATAACGAGCAATACAGTGGTTACAAGCCCTGTAAAAATACTTATGACACTACTAACGTCTCTAATTGACTCCAAAAATGGTCTACGTATAGGCTCGATGTATATAATATCGTTGGGTTCCAGAATAAGGTTATGGTAAGCCAACCCTTCTACCGTAGACAAATCGATGAGAAAAACTTTTGGATTCTGTAAGTCCCCCCTTATGAGGCGAATATTATGAGTTTTAAGATTTCTTGACATACCACCAGTGGCAGCAAGTACTTCTATGAGACTAATTTTTTGATTTCTAAGAGGGAATAGTACTCCGGTATTACCCTTCAAAACAATCACCCGCTTATTGTTAAATTGAGTAATTACAAACGGGTCTTTATAATGTTTTTCGTATTTTATTTGCAATAAACTATCGGCTTGATTGAGGGTAAGGCCTTCTAACTTTACATTTCCAACCACGGGTAGTTTTGCTTCCCCATCTTGCTTTACCAAAAAACTGATATTTCTAAACTGATTGCTTTGTTGATTAATCACGTTTCCTTGGTTGACTTGATTGGCAGGCATATTCAGAGAACCTCTGACTGAAGGAGGTAGGATGATGAATTCACCAGAGGCAGTGTACACACTTACCTGGATAAAATCATTTTTTTGAATTGTATAGTTTTTTTCGACATTTCTTGTGAGTTGACTTAATTGTTCTGAAAGGTCTCTAGTTTTAGTATCGAATAGGATAGGATTATAAGAACGACAAGAACTTAGTAACAAAACCAAAATTCCGGCAAACCAATATTTATTCATAAGTACTTACTTTAAAACCACCCTATAAAAAACCTAAATATGTTAGTTGATAATTTGGAAT
>CALDJV010001034.1 GCA_937899305.1 uncultured Cytophagaceae bacterium | reverse complement strand
TATGATTTTTTGGGCAATATGCCTATTAATCAAAATGCTTGCCGCTCACTAATGACACAAAACACACTTGCAAACATTCTTTCGATAATTTTTTGGGCGTACTTTCTACAACATTAATCAAACTACTCCCATCCATTTCTTCACCAGAAAACCGAACTATAATAAATATTAAGGCTAATAAAACTATTCAGGACAATGTGGAGGCATATTACCCTCAGGTGGGCATTGCATTGGGGTGTCATTTATCTACTCACCGGATGTTCACTATTCGAAAAAGAATTCATTTTACCTTTACCAGTTGCTCAGTCCGCTGATAAAGTTACCGCGATAAGCTTCAGAGCACAATGGCAAAAAGTAACTGGAGCTACGAGCTACGAATTAGATGTGGCACTCGATGAAGAGTTTACCCAATTTGTAAACAATTATCAAGACAAACAAGTCACTTCCCTATCACTAAATGTGGTTGGATTAGAATCCAACACCCCTTATTATTATCGAGTAAGGGCCAATATTTCCAATCAAACGTCTCAAAACTCAAATGTGATCGATGTGACTACCGAAGCACTGGAGACCCCGGTGGTATATCCAGCAACTGAAGTAAGTGCTACCGGTTTTAGAATATCCTGGAAACAAATGGACGTGGTGACGGCTTATGTGGTGGAACTCGCCCTTGATGAAAATTTCCGCACTTCGCTTGCCAATTACGATAGTTTAGAAATACCTCCTACTGATACCTCATTGTTGGTGAGCAATGTGGCCGTGAATAAACAATATTTTTACCGGGTCAAAGTCAAGCAATCTAATTCCTTTTCCGAGTATTCCAACATTCAGTCGGTGTTTACCAGTACTCTGCCTCGCCCCAAGGTATTGCCAGCTACCAACATTCAGCTCACTAGTTTTGTAGCCAATTGGCAAGCCATGCCGGAGGCACTTTCTTACCAAGTTGATGTGGCTTCCGATGCTTTGTTTCAACAAATGCTTCCTGGTTATGACAACAGGGCGGTAAGCACCAACAACCTGGTAGTCCCTAACCTCAATGCCAACACCGATTATTTTTATCGGGTAAGGGCTGTCAACGACGATGTCATTTCTAACCACTCGGAAGTAATGACGGTAACCACTACCAACTTATCGGCTCCAGTAGCTACTACTGCTAGTGATATACAAAGTGGGAGTTTTCAAGCCAATTGGGACCCGGTAGACAATGCTTCTTCGTATTTGTTGGATGTGGCTTTGGACGAGAAGTTTTCTCAAATACTCCCCAGTTATAATGCAAAGCCCATTATTGGTAATTCTGAATTAGTGCAGTCGGTAGATGCCAGCACCAATTATTATTACCGAGTACGAGCCCAGGGGTTGAATGCTACCTCTGACTATTCCAACACCATTTTAGTAGTTACAGGGTTGCTACCTGCCCCAGTGGCTGAGCCTGCTTCTGATCAAAAAGTATTTGAATTTACCGCTCACTGGCAATCGCAAACCGATATTAATTTGTACTTGTTGGATGTGGCTACCGATGCCAGTTTTATCAACTTTGTTACTGGCTATCAAGCTAAAGAGGTAGCGGGTACTTCGCTCAAAGTAGAGGGGTTGGATTTTCGTAAAACTTATTATTACCGATTACGTTCCAAACGCCTCTCCAAAGTATCTGATTATTCTAATGTAATACAGGTAAGCCCCTGTATATCTGAAACTTGCAAAGTGGCCAGTATAGATTTCTTTACCAATGGGTCCGCTACTTTTCGTGACCAGGATTTCACTTATGATGCTCAAAACAGGTTATCGGTGATTACCTATCCAAGATACCCCAATGCACGCTATGAGATCAACTATAACCCTGACAATACCATAAAAAACGTGCTTTACTACTACAACAACGGGCTCATTCACGACCATATTTATACGTATAACAATGGCATTCTCGAATCCATTCAGCAAAATAACGGTACCGGAAACTTCAAAGAACTTTGGGTTTTTGGTTATAATGCTCAAGCACAGCGTACTTCTTGGGCCATTTACTTTGATGCCGCAAAAACCACACTGGCGGGCCGATTCGATTATACTTATGATGCCAAAGGCAACGTTACTGAAGTGACCAACCAAAACGGAACATTATTAAGAAAATACACCTATGACGACCGACTAAGTCCTTACGCAACGTTTCATCCTGACTTGTGTTTTTATTTGGCCACCAATCGTGACAATTGGACAAATGGTAGTTCTTTTTTTGATGAAAACGAGTTTCGTGGCTTTTTACCAATCAATAACATCAAGCGGGAACAAATAACCGGCAACACCACCGAGGTGTACATCTTTGACTACAACAATAAAGACATCGCTACGGCTCAAGATGGTTTTTACTCTGCTACTTATACCTTCACTGGTTGTAATTTTTAGTCCTTGCTTTTTCAATGCATTATGAAGTATTTCTTATTATTCATCGCGTGGTTTGTTTATTTACACGCTGACCAAACATTTGCCCAAACCCCTGACAGCACAGGAGGACTCCGATTTACAGTGCGCAAGGATATGCTCAACCTAAAAGTGAAAGGTCTAAAAAAAGCGCAAATTTATTCGGCTACTAAAACACTGGAAGACTATTTGTCAGCTCCAGTATCGGCTACAGTCATTAGCCAGCAAATGCTGGAACACAGTGGGGCGCTCAATGTGCCAGAGGCGCTTCGTTTGGCACCAGGGGTATGGGTTACTCAAAAAACCAACGGGAACTATGAAGTATACCTACGTCAAAACATGACTCCAGTCGGCAGTATGCTCCATGACAATAAAAATGCTCAGTTATTGGTAGTCATAGATCATGTGCCTCAGTATGACTATTTGTTCTCAGGCATTGTATGGGAGCTACTCCCTGTGGCCATTCAAGACATAGAAAGAATTGAAATCGTCCGTACTCCTTCTACAGTTTTATTTGGCAATGCGGCAATCAATGGAGTCATCCATATTTTTACCAAAAAAGCATCTGACAGTGGTTTAAAATTTGCCATCAATAGCCAAGCAGGAGCCGCTACTTATAACTTACAAGGCAACAATCAAGATTTATCGTATACCCACCAGGCCTCGCTTAGCGCGGGTATTTCTGACCAGTTTCGCTTCCGGTTATCAGGTTATTATCATTTTCTAAATCGTTTTCAAGACAATTATTATTTGATCAATGAAGACCGTTTTATGGCAAGTGATTCACTCTTGTTTTTCAAACAAAACGTAGGCGAAACCAACCTAAATACCAAGTTGGGCCAAGAACGCCTGGGAATCAATGCGGCTACATTTTATACCCCCAACAACCGAGTTTCAATACACACCAGGGTGTTTTACCAGCAAGCCCAAGCCCAAACGATTCAAACCGACGACACGCTGGCCCTTACCCAACGCAGTGGAAATAGCTTGGCGGCCAGTATCAATGCCTACGTTCATCGCTTGCATTTAACCGCTGCATATCGTACTGGTGAACAAGATTATGCTTTGGGATATACCGAGAATCAATTTTTGACCCAGCAGTTACAATTTTCGGCCGATTACAAGCTGAATTATCGTAAAATAGATTTTCAGCCCGGAGCTGGATTTTTACAAAATAGTTATACTGCACTCAATGCGCCTGATTCAAATCAAACTTTTACAAATTATTATGCTTTTTTAAAGACTGACTTTGCTCCTTTTCCCCGTTGGCGGGTATTGGCTTCGCTCCGAGGCGATATTTTTGAAGGAGCGGCTTCGCCTTTTATTTCGTATCAATTAAACGCCACGTATAAAATGGCCTATCATTTGATAAAGGCTAGTTATACTTACAATGAGGCCCTACCCCTTCAACGGCGGCTACGTCAGAGTATTCAACATACGATTTTACCCAATATCAATCCCAATCGTTCCCGAGTGGTCGAGTTAGGTTGGAGCGCCAAAATATTGGCCAAAATCCAGGCATCATTAGAAGGTTTTTTAAACCAAAGCACTTATCATCAAACTCAGTTTACTAATGATGGTAACCCTCCTCAACATCAGGTATTTGACCTGAGTCAGGTAGGGATTACTTCGGAGTTAAACGTGTGGCTAAATAAGTTACAAATCGGAGGATTTGTTACCTTGCAAAAGTCAGGACAGACCTTGAGCGAATTGAATGAAGAAGGCTTTGATCAAACACCTCAATTTTATGGAGGTTTAAGAATCAATTACGAAGGACTCTTGAATCGTTTGAATGTAAACGCGCAATTGTATTTTTATGAAGATTATCGAATCGCGACCACTTATAAAACCCTAACGATTCCAGCAAAAACACTATTGAATATGAAGGTATCTTACAAGGTATGGAAAGAAAACCGCATATTCTTAAATGTGAGAAACGCATTGAATGATGCAAGCCGTGAATTTGTATTTGCAGATCAAGCACCTGCGTTTTATTTGGCAGGCCTCACAATTACACTTTAAGCAATGACGAACCACTTTAGGAAAAAATATAGTATTTCAATTCCAATAAGGCACTTACTGTGGGTATGTTGCTTGGCTTGGGCAGGTACAGCCGCTGCTCAGGGCAACAAACAGGCCGACTCGCTACAGGTATTGCAGCTTCACCAACAGCTTGAAACAGCCATTGTGCAAAAAAAATATACTCAAGCAATCGATTTAGGCAAGAAAGCGCTGCAATTGACCAATCAACATTTATTGATTAAAAATAAGATCAAGGTGTTGTTATCGCTGGGTAAACTGTATACCCAAACCGACAAAACCTCTGAAGCGCTGAGTTACTATTTACAGGCCGAAAGTTTGTGTCAAAATTACAATGACCTCTCCCAACTTGTCGATATATACGATCAAATGGGGGTCTTTTTTATGCGATACCAGCTCTACCAAAAGGCTTTGCAATACTTCCGTAAATCTTATCAGTTACGCCGCAAAAATCGTTTTCCAGATGCCATTGTCAATATCAAGAACATTGCTTTTTGTCACTACATATCAAAAGATTATAACCGGGCTCAGCTGTTTTACGAAAAACTACTCTCGCTGAATCGCAAAAAGCGAGATCAAAAACAAATCATCCAAACCCTTGAGCAATTGGCTTTGGTGAGCTCGATTGGCGAATCATATGCACCTGCTATCAAGTACAACCAGGCCTTATTAAAGTATTATAAAAAATCGAGCAATCTGCTCAAGGTATCCAGTATTTATAATGATTTAGGCTTTTTGTACAAGCGTCGCAACGATTTACCCACTGCCCTCAATTACTTTAGTTTGTCCTCCGAATTACTCAAAAAGAAGACACTCACCGTTCCTGAAACCGAAAAAATCACTTTGTTGGTCAATACTGGGGTAGCCTACACCAACCAGGAATCGTTTAACCGAGCCCGCAAATACTTCCAGCAAGCGGCGCAAGTAGCCCCTAGCAATAGCATCAAACAAGCCGAAATACATAACTATTCGGGTTCTAACTATTACCTCAGCGGCAACAATTACCAAGCACTTAAGCAAGTAGAGCAAGCCATTGCCATTGCCCAACCACGCCGAGCTTGGGATGTGCTCCTGACAAGTTATGACTTGTTGTCTCGTATTTATGCTCAAGAAAGGAACAACAAAAAAGCAAGGGAATACAATCAAAAATACCGCGCTTTGTACCGACAAATTCAAGATGAGCAAAAGAAAACCGAACAGCAGGCTTCTTACAATCGAGCCTTGATGAACCAACAGGAGCGACGCATCAAAAATGTACTGGCCGAACAACGTCAACTAGAGGAACTCAAAGACAAACAGGAAAAACAACAGAAAGATTTGACCCTGAAAAACAACTTGCTAAAGCTCCAACAACAACAATTGGCCTTACTCAAAAAAGAAAAAGAGTTGGATTTGGCCAATTTTCAACGGGCCAAACTTGATAAAGTCCGTCAACAGCAGGCACTCTTGATTAGTCAGGGAAAGCTAAGGGAGGCTGAGCTTGCCAAGGATAAAACATTGGCTACCCTAGAACTGGAACGAAAAAATACCGAACAAAAGATAAAAGAAGCGAAAAACCGACAAAAATTAGAAAAACTGCAGTCGGAAAAAAAGATCCAACAACAAAAAATTGAACAACAAAAGCTCCAGGAAAGGTATGCTATTGGGGCCATTAGTCTTATTGGTATCATCTTGATATTGGTAACCTTGGGGCTACTCAACACCCGTAGAAACAAGCGCAAGCTGCAAAAACAGCACTCGAAAATAGAAGAACAAAACGGGGAAATTATTTCACAAAACGAGGAGCTACAACAGCAACAGGAAGAGATCATGGCTCACCAGGATATCATTACCGAAAAAAATGATCAACTGCATCGCCAAAACTCGCAAATCCACCAAAGTATCAAGGCAGCAATGAACATTCAACACTCTATTGCACCTGATAAGAGTAAAATAGCGCACCTGCTTGGTGAAGAACATTTCATTCTTTATCGCCCCAAGGACATTGTATCGGGAGATTTTTATTGGTTAGAGAAAATTCAAAATCGGGTGTATCTGGCTGTGGTAGATTGTACGGGTCATGGAGTGCCGGGCGCCTTTATGAGTTTGATTGGAAATAACTTGCTCAAACAAATCGTGCAACTCCAACAAACAAAAAGTCCCGCAAAAATACTAGACGAACTCAATACCGAAATAGAAATCGTACTTAAGCAAAAAGAAAACGGGTATCAAAACGGGATGGACCTCGCATTGATGGTGTGGGATCAGGATTCAGATCCAGTAGAAATCGTTTTTTCGGCGGCCAAACGCCCATTGTATTACATTAGTAAAGGGGACGACTGTATTCAAAAACTAAAAGGAGATCGTTATTCAATTGGTTTCCCCCGACCTGTGTTTACCGAGCAAGTCATTTCATTGCAAAAAGGAGATTCCGTTTACTTGTGTAGTGATGGTTATGTAGATCAACACAATTTCAAACGGAAAAAAATTGGTTCCAAAGCATTTGAGAAAACATTGTTTGACAATCATACCTTGTCTATGAAAAAACAAAAAAAGTACCTTGAAGAGAAACTAGATACACACATAGCGGGGAAAGTAGAGCAACGAGATGATATATTGGTAATAGGGCTCAAGCTGTAAAATGAGACAAATTATACTTTGTTTACAATAATTTTTCAAAAAAACCAAATATTTCACAACCTTTCTCATATATCTTTACGTAATGTAAGGTATACTATCTAATTCACACAAAACTTTATGTGGTCTAAGCTCAATAAAACCCTTTCTAAATTTATTAAAAATTCTGATGAGAAAAATCAGGAAGACAATGATGATGTCCCCGAACAAGCCCCCACGGAACTCATAGAAATTACCATTCAAGAGCTCGAGGAAGCCATCGCAAAAACCCAGACCTCACTTGAGCAAACTTCTGATAATCAACAAAATATAAAAGTACAATTGCTAGGCTACCAACGCAATGCGGCGGATTTTTATCGTCAGGCTATGGAAGCCAGCAAAAAAGGGCAGGACATGCAAGCCCAGGAATTGGTACGTAAAAAAAACTTGGCCGAAAAACAAGCCGCTCAGTATCAGGTATTGTATACCAATGTATCGGGTACCGTGTATCAATTTGAGTCACAAATAGAAAAAATGCGACTCAAGATTCAAGAATTACGTTCTAAAGAAGTCATTCTAAAGGCCAAGTTAGAAAACGCCAAAACCCAAAAAGAATTGGGTACTTACTTGACCGAACTCAATCAAAGTGCTGATTTAGAAGCATTTGAAGATGAACTAAATGAAATAGAACTAGAGGCCAAACTGGTCAATGATTTGCAGAGTCTCGATGAGGAAGAATTTGACCAAATAGAAACTCAAGCAGGAATGGCTTCGCTTCAGGAAGACATTGCGGCCGAGGAACGACGTTTGCAAGAACAAAAGGATGCACGCCGCTTCAAGAAAATCAATCAGATTTTCAGCCAAAACGCTTCTCACGAAAAAAACCTGAGTCAAACTCAACAAAAGAATTATCAAGCTAAAAAGCAAAAATTGATGGAGGCATTGATGCAACAAAATGCCCAGCCTCAGTCAACCAATAAGCAATCAGACCCACTACAAACATTTTTTGAAAACCCGAATGTAAAAACCAATTTAGATTCCCCTAAGGACACGAGTAAAAGTCAGCAAATTTTAGAAGACTTTGCTCAAAAACCAACTCCCGATGCTTCGCCTGATCCGTCTAAAGACCAGACAAAGCAAGAGACTTTGTTTGATAATTTTTTTGGAGACAATACCGCCAACCCAGAGGCGGAGAAGCCAGAAGACACGCCTTCGCAGGATGTATCAGACCAAGCTCAAAAATCGGCCAACCAAAAGAAGATAGACGACTTTTTTAATGATTAAACTTTTACCTATTTTGGGGTAAGCACCCAATGGTGGAGTAGTTTTCAACCACTCTAACACTATTGCTATGTGCCTACACTCACTTTATTTCAATTTTTAACATTCATAACCTAATTTTTACAATACATGGCTATATCGCTAAAAAAAGGAGGGAGATTTAACCTTACCAAAAAAGAACCTGGATTAGAAAAAATAATGATCGGCTTAGGATGGGAAGTAAAACCTGGCAACTCGATTGACTTGGATGCTTCGGTATTTATGCTGGGTAGCAGTGGTAAACTGATTGCTGATGAGTATTTTGTGTTTTACAACAACCTCAAATCACCCGATGGGGCACTTCAGCATACCGGAGACAACCGCACCGGAGCAGGAGACGAAGATGATGAGATGATTTTGGCCAACATGCCATTGATCAATCCAGCTATTAACGAAATTTTGATCACCGTCAGTATTCACGAGGCCGATGTACGTCGTCATAGCTTTGGTTTGCTCGACGAAGCCTACATACGTATTATGGATGTAAGCACCAAACGCGAAATATTAAGGTATGACTTGGACGCTGAATTTAGCAGCAATACCGATGTAGAGTTTGGAAAACTGGTAAAAGAAGACAACGAGTGGCATTTTATAGCTTCCGGAATTGGTTCGAACCAAGGCCTGCAAGGATATGTAGATGCCTACGCTTAGTAACGTTTTCAAAATAAGTATCCATGATTAAGGGCATATGCTCAAGACTGTCAGAGGCATTTTTTGCGCTCGTAGCAGCGCTACGGGTAATAAAAATAACGAAGGACAGTGAAGAGGATCTGTTCTAAATCGGACAGTTATTGCGAACGCGTTACTTAATCACTTAACTTGATGATACCAGAAGTCGGTTCCATTCATTTGTTATATCAAATAAGCTGGCTTCTGTATCTTCCCATTGGCTCAAAATAAGGGTTGAAATCCAAAAACAACACCCAATCACTTTTGGGCAATATCAACTCACCAGTTGTTCATAGATCATTCTATTTGGCCTTTGGCAACGTTTCTATTAATTTAAATAACCGCGTAATATCAATTACTTTATATTCAATTTACCTAATCTCTAACAAAATATGGCTATATCGCTAAAAAAAGGAGGAAAGTTTAACCTCACCAAAAAAGAACCTGGCTTAGAAAAAATAATGATTGGCCTGGGCTGGGAAGTAAAACCTGGCAACTCGGTCGATTTGGATGCTTCAGTGTTCATGCTAGGCAGCAACGGCAAACTCATCGCTGAAGAGTACTTTGTGTTTTATAATAACCTCAAATCACCCGATGGGGCACTTCAGCATACCGGAGACAACCGTACTGGTACTGGAGATGAAGACGATGAAATGATTTTGGCAAATATGCCGCTCATCAACGATGCAGTTACCGAAATATTGATCACCGTCAGTATTCATGAAGCCGACGCTCGCCGCCACAACTTTGGTTTGCTTGACGATGCCTACATTCGGATTATGGATGTAAGCACCAAACGCGAAATCTTAAGGTATGACCTGGACGCTGAATTTAGTAACAACATTGATGTAGAATTTGGCAAGCTCGTGCGAGAAAACAATGAATGGCAATTTATCGCATCAGGCATTGGGTCTAACCACGGACTACAAGGCTACGTAGACGCTTATGCTTAAAAAATACTAAAATATTTTGGGCATTGGGTTGATGTTTTTAAACTCCTCAGTGCCTTTTACTACTCCTCCACTTAAAAATTAACCATTCACCCATGTCCATATCACTAAATAAAAAAACCGGAATCAACCTTAAAAAAGGCTCCTCTATTTCACTCGAAAAACAAGGCAAATTGCTCGAGCATGTTTGCGTTGGGCTCAACTGGGGCGCCATTCAGAGAAAAGCTTTGTTTGGGCTCATCAAAACAGCTGATGGGGTAGACCTAGATGGAAGCGTGTCCTTGTTTGACAAAGACAAAAATGAATTAGAAACCGTCTATTATGCTCGATTAGAGTCTACCAATCGCTCTATCATTCATAGTGGCGACGATCGCAGCGGAGATGTAGGGGCAGACGATGGGCTTGACAATGAAGTTATAGAAATAGATTTGCGTAAAGTAGCGCCCGAAGTAGAACAAATCGTGTTTTACCTCAACTCATACAACGGGCAGGATTTTGCCACCATCCCCTTTTCCAAGATCTTGAAAACTTGGTAAAACTTTAAAAATGTTATTTTTGTATTTTTTATTTTCT
>CALDJV010001033.1 GCA_937899305.1 uncultured Cytophagaceae bacterium | reverse complement strand
GGGCATAATGCACAAATGTTTAAAGCTGAGCAATTTGATGATCCGAGGTTTAAAAAATGGAATCATTATGGTGGGATTATGTTCTCAGGATCAGTGTTGCAAGAGTTTATGAGAAGTGGCAAGGGGAATATTAAAAAATTACTCAATCCTAATTTGAGGAAGGGTATGAATTGGAACCATCCTTCTGGAAAACCTACCTACTCCTATTTGTGGGATTCCGTTAATTTTAATTTTCCATCTCTAAGTGCTGATTCTAAAAAGCATCAAGTCTATGATGATCCAAGCCGTTACCCAAATCTTGCTTATAAGTACAGCATGGGAGATAGATTTGGTACCCATAAAGCCACAGCTAACCAAGCCTTGGGTTATCTTCCTAACTAATTTAACCATACATAACTTATGAAAACCAGTGTACTTACCTCCATTGTGATATTATTTCTGAGTATTGGGTGTCAAACGGACCAAAAAAAGACGAATTCTTCAGTGGCAAATTTTAAGCAATTGAAAGAATTAGAGGATGCCAAAAGTGCTTCCAAAAAAAAAAATAAGGAACAAGTCATACTAGATTCTTTGTGGAATTTTTACCAGATAGCTTTTAGAGTGAAACGTCACCAAAATCAGGTAGTGTACCTGAAGTTTTGGAAGATACCCATTCAGATAAAATGGGAAAAAATTGCCCGATTAATTGATCAATTACCGCATCTTCGAGAATTAAGCATGATCTCGGATCAAGTCACCAGTCTGCCCTTCCAAAACTTACATCAATTGGATACCTTAGAAATATTTAGCAAAGGACTTTCGGAAAGTGATACGTTGGTGTTACCCAGTTGCTTGCAAAATTTAAAAGCCCTGTGGTTGAACGAAACGAAAATAAAACATCTGATATTCTCTGGTACCCACCTTCCACTAAGGGATTTTAAGGTTTATAATAAATTTTTGGATGATTTGTCGGCTTCTTTTGCCCAACTTACCCAACTCGAAGAATTGACCATTGGTGGTAACCAAACCCAAGCGTTTACCTTTCGTTATCCACATCTCAAGAAATTGACTTTGGGTACTCCCCAATTGCGCGTGTTTGAACCCTTTGCTCCCCAACTTGAAGAATTGTATTTGGTTACTAATCAATTGAAAAAGCTTGAGGTGGAGTTGCCTCGTCTGAAACGCTTAAGATTGGGCGGGAACATTGTCAAAGATTCAATTGCCATTCGCAAACGTTATCCTCAGGTAGTGATCAAGTTTGATCCCTAAACCCTACCAATTGAGAGAACTATACTATGAATGGGATAAAAAACCGAAAATATAGATGGCTATATGGCTAAATGGTTGTATGGCTACGCGATGCATTGCGCAGCCATACAACCATTTGACCATTAGCGAAGCGGAGCCATACAACGAAAATGATTTTCGGTAATCCATGCCGTTCAAAGTATATCATATTCTATTCTACTTTTTATGCTCGATGACACAGGTTAGAGTGATATTCTCTGAGGCATCATATCATCCAAAAATCAGTTTGCTCACTAAATTACCAATCTCTGTTTAATTTTTTAGCAATTTACCTTTCTTTTTTGTGAAAACATTCCCAAAAAGTTTTAGATTTGCATTTAAAGAAGGCCTATGCTTGGTTGTGTATATGCAATCATCAAGGCCGGTAAATCTAGTTGCCACTTATAAATTGCGATTTGTCGCTTATTGCTATAAAATATGAAGATCAAAGACGTATCTCGCTTTCGCGATTGGTATAAAAACGAGTACAAATTAAGAAAAAACGATCAGGCCATTAATCCTAACTTCATTGGCTATCGTCACGAAAATACCCTGGGTTTTATAGACTTGGTACACGGAGCAGTGCCCGATATTGCCAATTTTTTGAGTACTCCCCTCAAAATTGCCCAAGATGATCAGGCCATTTACGAATTTATCCAAAACGCGGCCGACGCCCAGTCGTCTTTGTTCAATATTTTTTACGATGAAAACTATTTTGTGGCCATCAACAATGGAAAACCCTTTTCCCGCGACGACCTCACTTCTTTGCTAAACATTGCCGCTTCTACCAAAAAAAGCTGCGAAAAAATTGGCCGTTTTGGTATCGGGTTCAAGCTGGCTTACCGATTGTTGGGCAAAACCACTGGAGCCGAAGAAATGATGCGGGACAACAAAGGTCCTGTCGTGTTTAGTTGGTCCAAAACCGAGCAAGTAAAGGCTTTATTGAGCTTGGATGAACAGGCTTTGAAAAACGGATTCAGTACTGGCGATTGGAATGCTGAAGATGCCCCTTGGTTGTTCAAAATTTTATTGACTTGTTTTCCCGTGCAACCCGAGGACGACTCTACAGTAGATTTGCAAAATAACAAAGGCGTGTTGTTCCCTCAAACCGAGCTTTTGGAATACGTTTCGTTTTTGAAAAAATACGAGCACAAGCTCAACCTCAAAGACTTAGACCAAGGTTCGCTGTTTTTTATCAAATTGGGAACGGGTAAATATGACAAACTACTGCAAAACGAGGCTGGATTTAAGAAAGGAGTAGAAATTTCACTCAACTTTTTGAAAAAACTCCGCGAGGTAAAAATTGGCGACCACATCGAGATCAATCAGCCAGTAGACCTTTCTAAATCGCACGTACAGATTACGATTCCCAAAACGGACAAAGCCTATCATAAAATATTTGATCTCAATGATGAGAAACTGGCCGAAGCCGATGAGTTTGATTGGTGCGACCTAAAAGTATATTTTGGTTATTTGCCTTACCGCGAATCCGAAGAAATTCTTAAAAAAGCGCCCAGCTTTTACAAGTATTTCCCAATGAAAACCGAGGTAAATAATTTTAACTTTATTCTGCACTCCAATTACTTCGATACTGCGACCGATCGCCAGCGGATGGAAAACTACAACGATGCCAACATTCGTTTGTTTGAGGCGTTTAGTGAGCGGTTGAAACAACACTTCGACAAAATCATCCCAAGTGATTTTGCTACCTATGCCGATATCTTCCCCAATATTTTGTTGAGTGATGAACCCACTACTGAACGGACCAGCTGGCTCAACTCGATCTTGTACCAGCCCTTGTTTCAGTACATCAAAGAGCACATTCCTACCAAAGAATCGCACGCCATTAGTCGCAACAAGGTTTTGCTTAAAAATACGACCTTGCCTTTTCATCCTCGTCAGTTTGGGGTAGACAAGGAGTGGTTCTTTTGGGATGAAGCCGAGGACCCAAGGGTGGTAGAAGTCGCTATTGAGAAACTAGGTTTGACTTCTTGGAATTTTGTGGACCTGTTTCAGCAAGGAAGTTTGCCCGCTTTGAACCAATTGGTGGCCAGCACCCAGCCCGAAGAATATCAATTGATTCACGACGAGATTGTACAAATAGATGAAGAAACTTGGAATGCCAACGGGGAGTTTTTATTGAATAAGTTTCTCAATATTCAATATTATAAGTTCTCCAACGATCGTCATTATTCCATCAATGCAGTGGCCAATAGCGGCAATTTTATTTTGCTGCCTCAGGAACTGGAGCCCATTCGGGAAATCTTGGTCAAACTGGGTTTTATGGTATCTGAGCGCACCTTTGTACCCGAGGCTTCTGTGGTAGAAGACTTTATTCAAGCCCGTATTCCTTATTTGGCCGACAAAACCCAGTTTTTTGACATCATCAATGCCAAAACCCAAAACAACACCTTGGAACCCAAGGAAAAACGTTTGCTGTTTGCTACCCTATTGAACATTGAAGGAATAGAAGTGGAGCAGTGGCAACAGTTTCAGTTGTTTTGCAATAATGAAGGGCGCATCATGCCGCTAGGTGAAATGCTATCGGCCAGCAAAGAAATCAAAGAAGAGTGGTTGACTCCTTACAAAATCAACCAGGAAGAGTATGCCCCTGATTTGGAGGAGTTTCTGACGAGTGTGTCGGAAGTATATGCGACCCGCATTTACCCCGATTGGGAAAACATCGTACAGCATCCTGAGGTGATTCAGGACGGAGCGGCTTTTTATGCCAGTGTACAAAAATATTACGAAGCTGACAGCACGGGGGCGTATACCTTGGCCGAAGAAAAATGCATTTATACGATGCAAGGGTTTCAATCAGCCGAGTTTGTGTTTTTCAATGCTGCTTTGCGTGATATTGGCGAAATGGAGTATTCAAGTTTGCAAATGGCCATTAGCAAACTGACCAATTTACTGATGCCCGATTATCAGGTCTTGTCTTATCTGGGAAATGCTCCATTTGACATTGCCAGTCAGGCTTTGCCCGAGCAGATTCAACCTACTTTTTTGGAGCGTGACGAAGCCGATTATTTGTTGAAATACCTCAACCTGAGCGAAGCGCAATTTGACAAGTTCCACGCCCAAAAATTGTTTGCTTTCAGCAACGATGAGATGTATTCGTTGGATGAAATCATGGCGACCGAAAATGCCTTGTTTGTGTTTGACAAACTGCAAGATCATCGTCAGGCATTGTTGGATTTTGATTTTATATTATCTGAAATCAATTTGAGAGAATATCCTCACCTGGAAGAAAGCCTACAAAGTTACCTGCCATATTTAGAAAATGCTCAACTACTGTTTGATGGCTTTATTCAGGCCAAAATGGAAAATGATGAGCTCAAAGCCAGCCAAAAGCACAAGTTATTTGGTTTGGTGAAGAGCTTGGAGGCGATAGAACTCGCTCATTTAGAGTTATTTAGTAATCAGCGAGGGCAGGTTCAGCCATTGAATAGCTTGTTGGCACCTTCGTTAGAGGTAGGGGTGTGGCTACAGCCGTTCAAAATCAAAAAAGAAGACTACGATGAAGTATTGGATGAATACTTATTACAAGACCTTGGCGACGTTTATACCCAATTGATTGTACCACATTGGCAAACCATTACTGCTCAGGTAATTGCGGATGATTTCCCAATTGTTCGTTTTTATGAGCAATTGCAGGAATATTTTGCCCAAACTAAAGAGAAAATGAGCAATGCGGTGGCTTCACTTGAATTGCAACAATTGCCCTATATTTACACCAAAGAAGGCTTCAAAACCCGAGAGGAGGTTTTTTACCACGTGCAAATGCGGGAAGTGACCAACTACGAGCATTTGGCTACCTTGTTATATAATTTGACTGGTTTACAAGTGCCCAATCAGGAGGTGTTGATGGCATTTGAACCGTTGACTGCCCTGGAGATTACCCAACCCAATGATTTTGGCGAATATTTAGTAGAAAGTAACCAAACTTACTCAGAAGAAGAGCTTAAGAGTTGGTTGGAGTTGATGATATTGACTGAATATCCGTTTTTTGAACAAGCTTATCTGGAGCCCCGTTTTGATAACTTCCTGATTACGGCTCACGAAAATACCTTGTATCAGTTTTATACCGAAGATGAGGTCATCGATGAGGTGATCGCTTACAAAGCATCTTTCAAAAAGCTACCTACTCCTTTTTATCGCCCCGAACTCGCCAACTGTGGCTTGATGCTAGATGGTTTGCCCATGTACAAGGAAATCCTTCGTTTGACTGATTTTTCGGCCGCACTGTTGCCTTATGTATATCAGGGCGATTTGGAAATCAAGGCCAGTTATTTAGAGCAAATGGAGACCCTGGAGCTAAAACAAATGCCCGGAGGGCAATACGATGATCAGTCTTTTGAGTATCGTTGTCTGCATTTGGCTTATGAATTATACCAAGCTGAAGAAAGTGATTTTGAGGTAGAATCCTTCCGGGAAAAAATTCGCATCGATGGGCAGTACCAAATTCGGGAAGTAGCCCTGAAAGATGAATTGTACGAAGGACTTAAACTGTCTGAAGTATTGCCCGAAGCAGCACAAGGGCAGGACATTGCGGCTCAGATTACATCTCAATTGATGGAGTTTCCAGATATTGATTTCATCAGCCAGGTGATTTTCCGCCCTGAAGCACGTGACAAAGCCGAAATTTTTGAAGCGATCCAGAGTCAAGAAGATCAACTGATTTTGAATGGGGCTCAGTTGGCCTTTATGATCCTATATAAACAGGAGGGAGGCGACTTCTTGTTTCATGAGTTCAATATAGAAGCCAGTGACGAGCGTCGTTATCCAGCGCAATACTTTTATTACATCCATCCTCATAGTTTTGTCAAAACCGATGCTACTTTGCAGTCTCAGTACCAAAGTGTGACCAAATATTTGGGAATAGATGAGCTCCATCCGGGTTACACCATCAACCCGAGTTTTGTCATTGGGAGTTCGCCTTATTTTGAAGACGGAGAACTCATTTGTCCTTCATTACAAGAAACATTGGATGAAGTAGCCCAAAAAGACTTCATTGAATTTTTGTTTGGGCAATGGAGTAAAAACGAAACGGCTCGTAACATCATCAGTCAAACGGTATGGTCTGAAATCAATGATACTCCCATAGAGCAGGTATTGGGCTTTGTGCCTAACTTGGTGGTACTACAAGATGCTGAAAATATTCCGGCTTATTTGCAAACCTGGCTCAATGCTGACGAAGCTATTCAGGAAACCAAAACCGAGTTTTTGAAAGATTTGGGGGTAAATACAGGAGACTCGCCTGCGGTGCGTTTGCGAAACTTTTTGGCCCACGGTGGTACTTGGGATCTGGAAGAAAGCCCAATGAGTAATTTTGAAAATGTATTGCTTTCTGGAGCACTGGAATATATGCAAAAGCAACAAACTGTATTTGCCGATGAAGCGCGTTTGCGGGTATTGCACGACATCTATCACCAATTAGACTATGATACCTATTTGGGACAAGTGCCAATGATTTATGTTCATAGTTTCAAGGAGCAGTACACCCATTATATTTTGTTGCCTAAGTCCGAAAATGACTTTTATTTCAATGCAAATACCCTCAATCACCTGGAAGGACACGGCATTACTTTGTTGCAAATATTCACGATTTTGCAAAAGCAAGGGAAGCCATTGATGCCTATGGAGGTATATCCGAAAAAGTGGGGCAAAAAGAGTGCGGAACGGATTCACTTGTCTAATCCTAAATTAGACGGGGAAAAACTGTTGACCCGAGCTAAAGAATGGGAGGTGGAGCATTATCAAAAATGGCGTAGTGCAACTGAGGTAGATCATCGGGTGTTTTTCTATGGTGACACGCTGCCTTATAGCTTGTTTTTTCAAGAAGAGGCCTTGTATACCGAGGAACGAGAAGAGGGTTCTATTACTGATGATCAACATCGTTTGTTTGTGAGCCAAAAAAATAACCAAGCAATAGATGAATTGGTAAAAACGTTTTTACCTTCCAGTGAATATGTAAGGTTTCTGGAAGCCAAAGCTCAAAGCCCAAGTACTTCAGCGGCTCCAGTGAATGTACAAGCCACCGTGGAAGAACCGGATGTAAATATTCCGGCCAAAGGAATTTCTGATAAACTGGCTCAATTCATTATTGATAAGGGATTAACCGATGAAGATATCAGTGCTTTAGAGGAGTTTTTGGCGAAACGAAATAAATAGTTCATCATTAGTGTCCTATTTTTAGTTACCAATATTCGTAATACATACGATATATCGTAGAAAAAGCGCTATTTTTTTCTTGTTAATTTTACCAAATTACGAAAATTTAAAAATTTACATATCTGATAATCAATGGATTAAAAGTTATTTTCTGACTCACAGAATGATTGGTATCTGTTTTGAATAACTATAGTCAAAGATATTTAATAAGCTTTGTGGTTAGGAATAAAAAGAGACTCTGTGATGCAGGGTCTCTTTTTTTGTACATTTATGATTTAAATCCTACTTCATAAGTAAAAATGGTCTAGTTGTTTGATTTCCGATAGGCAAAATTGTTTTGACTTCTTTGAAAATAACTTTTGACCAATGCCATCAAGTTTGATCCCTCAGATAAAAAAGTAAGTATTTGATCTAAAAGTTTCAATTTTACTTCCAAAATGGTCATATCATTTTGAAACATACATTTTAGAATCAAATAAAGAAGTGAAAATGCCCTACCTTCAGCAAATATTTAACATCAAATACAATGTGAATGAAGTAAGACTGTAATTGGTTCTTTTTGAAAACAACCCCTTGATTACAAGCCTGTTATTGAGTTTACAGTGTATTCAATTCAACTAACCACAAATATGAAAAAGACTGCCATTGCTTTTATTGGCTTGCTATGTGTTGTTTCATTGTCCAATGCGTTGGGCCAAATAGTAGAAGCACGTAGGCTTGCCGCCAATGCCCTATGGACTGATTATGGGCAAAATCCGGCCAATCCATCACAAATGCCGGATGCGATTCCATCTACTGTCGGAACCAACGTAGATACCAAGACAATTTCCCCTAATTTTGCGGCCTTGGAGGCTGCCCTGACCGAGTTGGTAAATAACAATGGAGGAGTGATATCATTTGATAATACAGACCCAGTTAATATTACTTTTGAAAGTCCTATAAGTTTAAGGCCACCTTACCCCAGTCGAGAACTGGAAAGAACTGTGGTAATTCAAGCTCAAAATGTCACCTTCAATGGAGTCAATAAATCTAGTATTTTTGTACTGAGAGGAAAGGTAAGGCTGATCGTTCAAGATGCAGTGTTCAGAAATGCCAATTTTAGAGGGGGATCGCAAGCAAACCTCAAAAATATTTTTCGTACTGGTGGCGGGGCCATTGAGGTATCACAAGGAGGGCCAAGACCGGCATCTTTAAGAGTAAGAAACTGTCAATTTTTCAACAATAATGTAGAACATTTTCGGGGTATTGGTGAAAACCAAAATGGAGCGGCCATTCGTTTGAATACTGGTACTACCGGAGAGGTTTTTGGCTGTACTTTTAATGGTAATAAAGCGGTTACCGGAGGGGCCATCGGAGGCACTTCTATTCATAAATTGACGGTGATCAATAGTGTTTTTGAGGGTAATCTATCCAATAGTTATGAGTCTACCGTTGGTTTTATGAATGTGGTAGAAGGGGCTGCGGCCATTCGAGTAGATAGAAGCTCGCTACCAGTAGAGGTGTATGGTTCTACATTTGAGCGCAATACCGCCAACGTAAAAGTATCAGTAATAGAAGTATTTATTCGCCCCATTCCTGAAGGTTCTCAAAATTATCCCAAGGGTGATGCCCTGATTATCAACAATTGTGTTTTTCAGAAGAATGGATACAACAATTATGCTGGAGTGAGTAATTTTAAAAGGGTGTTTTTTGCAGGTTGTATTGTCTTTCATTCAGGAGGAAGTAGTGGTAGTTTTCAAGGCGCTAAAATGAAGCTCACCAACTCGGTATTTAATGACAATGAGGTGGGGCAGGCCAATATTCGGGTAATCAACGATTTTGAAATCACCAATTGTATATTTGCCAATACCAGGTATACCGATTATGTAGATGCTCCGCAACAGGGGGCAGTTTTTTTACAAAAAGTATTTACGAGTGGAAGCTTTGATTACTGCACCTTTTATAACAACGAACCTCGAGCCAGAGCCCGGGCCAGTGATATTATGTTTTGGGCAGGAGACATACCTTCTAAAGTGAGCCTGAATAAATCTATTTTTTATCGAACCACTGCTGACGCTTCTATCAAACAGGTACATGTTCCATTGAAGGGAGGAGATAATAATCAATACATTCCAGGGGTGGATATGAGTAGGGTAGCCAATGTAGCAGTAGAGAACTCGGACATTAGTAACCCCAACATCGTACCCAATAGCATTGTTGATATGTGCGTGAAAACCAACTCATTGCCCCAAGGCATAGGAGGAATAGCAGACTGTGATGGTGACTCGAGTTCGCCAGTGGAGCAGGTGTTGGTCAATGAGACTTACTATTTTACCGCGATCAATAACGACCAACGGATGGTGGATGAGCGCTCGGCAGATAATGTGCGCATGGCAGATGCTGAGAATACCGACGACCAAAAGTGGGTGTCAAATCACCTGGGAGACAATATTTACACTTTTAAAAATGTAGCTTCAGGACGTTTTTTGGAAGTTCCTTTGGCCAAATGTGCCGACAATGATGGTCAGAATGTGAGTACTTCAACAGATTCAGAGGAGAACCATAGGCGTTGGAAGGTGATCAAACGGGGAGCGCAGTATGAATTACAACCTGTGCACTGCTCGAGTAAATCATTAGACAGGGATTTGTCGGTGGCTATCAATTCCAATGTACAAATTTACAATACAACTGGACAGGCCAATCAACTTTGGAACTTGACGTTGGCAAGCAATGCGGTTACGTCTGTTCATCAAAATATTGCAGCGAGTGTTACAGGAGTCATTTGTTTTCCTAATCCCGCAAAAGATCAAGTGAGGTTACAAGGCGTACAAGTAGGGGATGAAATTGTGATACGTAATCAGTTGGGGCAAATAGTAACCCGTGATATCGTACGGTCTAATGACAAGTTGTTGGACATACATCACCTGAAAAGTGGAGTATATTTTATCTCTATACCTGGTCGTAGGGTAAGTAGGCTTATAAAAAAATAAAGCGTGTTTACGGCTATTCGTTTGTAATACGATATATCGTATAAAAAGTACTGTTATTTTCTTGCTGATTTTGCCAAATTAAGAAAATTTAAAAAATATATAGCTGATACAACATGTTCGCCCCCTTCTATTTTATAAAACTGTTAATAGCTCCAATAGCT